>JANMNK010000691.1:0-7934 GCA_031373875.1 Pirellulaceae bacterium
CACGCTGAGATAACGAAGTCACAGGGAGATTTGGGAGTCACATGGAGATTTGGGAGTCACAGGGAGATTTGGGAGTCACATGGAGATTTGGGAGTCACATGGAGATTTGGGAGTCACATGGAGATTTGGGAGTCACGTGGAGATTTGGGAGTCACGTGGAGATTCGGTAGACGGGGTTGCCTTGCCGATAGTTTGTAGAAGTGTCGGGGAGCGATACGAGTTGATGGTGACTCTCGTACTAAGCTTGAAATTCAGGCATGACTGATTGCAAAAAGTTTGGGTGGGCTTGCGAGCTAATCGCTTGCTCACTGGGGACTATTGCGATGCGTTTGGTTTTACGCTTGCGTCATTGCAGATTGGAATTGGTCGAAGAGGTAGGCGCTGTCGTGAGGGCCGGCGGAGGCTTCGGGGTGGTATTGGACGCTGAACGCATTTTGAGTGCGATGGCGTACACCGGCGATCGTGTCGTCGTTCAGATTGCGATGGGTGATGATCAAGTCGGCTGGCAGCGAAGCTTCGTCGACGGCGAAGCCGTGGTTTTGTGACGTGATTTCGATCTTGCCGGATTCTATTCCAAGCACCGGTTGGTTCGATCCGCGGTGACCAAACTTAAGCTTGAAAGTCTTGGCTCCGCAAGCCAACGAAAGCAACTGATGGCCAAGGCAGATTCCGAAGATCGGTTTCTTGCCAATCAAACTGCGAATCGTGTCGATTGCATAGGTGAGCGGTTCGGGTTCGCCAGGGCCGTTGCTTAGAAAAATTCCGTCGGGAGACTGGGCGAGCACATCGTCGGCAGTCGCGGTTCCGGGCAGGATGGTAACGCGATTACCGCGATCGGCGATGTGACGGGCGATATTCCATTTCATGCCGTAATCGAGGCAGACGACATGCGGTTGGTTGCCTGCGTTAGTTGACTTGGTAGGATTCGCGGCAAGCTGGTGAAGGCACTCGGTCCATTGACGCGATTTTTCCGGGATCACTTCGCGTACCAAATCACGACCGACGAGACTAGGAGTCGATTTCGCTTTCGCAATCAGTGAATTGTCGTCCAAGTCAATCGCTGAAATAACGCCGCGCATTGCACCTTGTGATCGAATGCGGCGAACCAGAGCACGGGTATCGATTCCGGACAAGGCGACGATCTTGTTTTCATTCAAGAATTCTTGAAGCGATTTTTCCGAGCGGAAATTACTGTGCAGCCGACATTCTTCCCGAACGATAAAACCAGCAATTTGAGGCCGAACGCTTTCCAAATCCTCGGAATTGATTCCGTAATTGCCAATCAAGGGATACGTCATCGTGACGATTTGACCACGGTAGCTTGGATCGGTGAGAATCTCCTGGTACCCTGTCATCGAAGTGTTAAAACAAACTTCGCCAGACGTTTCGCCGGGAAATCCCATCGAAATGCCTTCGAATATAGTTCCGTCTTCCAATGCCAATTTGGCGGCTTGTTTGGTTTGTACCAAGAGCAGTTCACTCCTCGCGTTAAGAACGACCCATTTGCCACATCACACTTGGTCAATCAATATAGTTTTGCTTGACCAAGTCGTGAAGGGACCCCACCGCCAGATCCCGCGTTTTCCCGGCCGCGTAAATAGCCACCACAAATTGGAGAATATCATGCTTCGTCGATCCTTTATTGCGTCTGCTTCCGCCGCTGCTGTCCTTTCTACGGGTGTTGCTCGCGCCATCGATCCCTTTGTTCGCAAAGCACCCGGACGCATGCATCTGAGCTTGGCCGCATATTCGATGCGAAAATATTTGGCTGAAACAAACGATCCCGCCGAAAAGATCGACCTTATGCACTTTGTCGATTATTGCCAGGAACTTGGAATATCGGGTGCAGAGCTGACGTCCTACTATTTTCCTAAGGACGTCAATGATAGTTACATTGCAGATTTGAAACGTCACTGCCATCTGCGGGGAATCTCGGTCTCGGGCGGTGCGATTGCGAACGATTTTTGCCAAGCCGACAAAGACAAACTTGCAGCAGACATCGAGCATACGAAGTTGTGGATCGATCGATACTCGTTGCTTGGAGCACCCGTGATACGGATTTTCGCGGGCGGTCAACCGGCAGATGAACGTTGGGAAACTGTTCTGCCAAGATGCGTCGCAGCGATCGAGGAAGTTTGTCGTTACGCTGAATCACGCGGCATCATGCTGGCACTGGAAAATCACGGCGGCGTGACGGCGACTGCAAAAAGTTTGCTTGAGATCGTGCGCGGCGTGAACTCGCGCGCGTTTGGCGTGAACTTGGATAGCGGCAATTTTCGCGATACCTCGGACCCTTACGCTGAACTGACGGAAATCGCGCCGTTTGCGGTCAACGCTCAACTTAAAGTCGAAATGTACCCTGCGGGAAAACGCGAACCGGCCGATCTGTCGCGCGTGCTTGGAATACTCAGCCAAGCCGGATATCACGGTTGGGTTGTGTTGGAATACGAAGCTGACGAAGATCCCCGAACAGCGATACCACGCTACGTTGCCGAGATTCAGAAATTGCTCGTCGGTTGATGTGTGTATTGCGAAGGTCGACGAAAGATTGCGTATTGTCTCGGACGAGGTCGGAGTGTTGCGGACTTGGTCCAATGCGGCAGTATCGGCGGGTGTTGGGGCGTTACGGATTGGTGAGGCGGTTGAGGCGGGGAGAAGATTCGGTGGGGCGTGGGTGGTAAGTGCTGTTGGGTTGAAATTGGGACGGTCCTGGAGAACCGTCCTACGGGGTTTTGGGCTTGTTTCTCGGAAAAAAGGTCGAGTGTTGTTCCGGTAGCAACTTACCTTGGCTTGAAAGTGGGCTAAACTCATGTTGATAAAACCCGAACTGCCTGGCAATTTTCCATCAGCGATCGGTCTAAAAAAATTGGTTTGCGAAACTTCATCATACGAGAACAACTAATGAACTTGTTGCGACGCCGCTCGGGCTTTATCTTTTTTGGCTCAACGTTTTTCGTTTTCATGTCCCAGGCGTTATGGGCTCAGCGCGATCTAAAAGACATACCGCCACCGGACCCGGTTGCGGAACGCGCTGCAATGCGAGTGGACGACGCGGTCGAAGTTGAATTATTCGCAGCCGATCCGATGCTGTCGAAACCTATTCATATGAACTTTGACCCGAAAGGCCGACTTTGGATTGCGTCAAGTTCGGTGTACCCCCAGATCAAACCGGGTGAAACGGCGAACGATAAGATTTTTGTTCTCGAAGACACCGACAACGACGGACGCGCGGACAAGAGCACGGTGTTTGCCGACAACTTGCTGATTCCAACTGGCATCCTTCCCGATGAAAACGGCGTGTACGTCGCGGCCAGTACTCAATTGCTGTACTATGCCGACACCGATGGCGATGGTAAGGCCGACTCCAAGGAAGTGGTACTCAGTGGTTTCGGAACCGAGGATACGCATCACTTGTTGCACACGCTCCGATGGGGTCCGGATGGTTGGCTGTACATGAACCAATCGATCTACATCCACAGCCATGTCGAAACGCCTTGGGGAACGAAACACTTGGATGGTGGCGGGATCTGGCGATATCATCCGCCGACTCAACGATTAGAAGTTGTCTGCAAAGGTTTCGTGAACCCTTGGGGCCATATATTTGACGCTTGGGGTCAGTCGTTCGCCACCGACGGCGCGTATGGCGAAGGCATCAACTATGTCTTTCCAGGATCAGTCTTCGTGACGTCGCCCGGTGCGGAGCGTTTCGTCGGAGGACTCAATCCAGGCAGCCCCAAACATTGCGGTCTGGAAATCTTGAGTGGTGATCATATCCCGCCCGAGTTGCAAGGCCAAATGATGACGAATGATTTTCGTTCTCACCGCGTGTGCCGATTTGCAGTTTCGCGAACAGGCGACGGATACGTTTCGCAGCAACAGCCCGAGACCATTGTCAGCCAGCACATTGCATTCCGACCAATCGACGTGAAACAAGGTCCGGACGGAACTGTCTATGTTGCCGACTGGTACAACCCAATCATCCAGCACGGCGAAGTCGATTTTCGAGACGATCGCCGTGACCGGACGCATGGTCGAGTTTGGCGCATTCGCTGGAAAGATCGCAAGATTCCTAAGTACGCTTTCCGCTCCGATGCAACCACCGACGAACTTGTCGGGATGCTCGACGATTCGTTGGACCTGACACGCCAATGGACTCGCCTCGCTTTGGCAAAGAGACCTTTTGAGGAAGTTAAATCGAAGCTAGCCGCTTGGGTCAATGCCTCCAAAACCCCAGAGATTAAAACTCGCCGATTGCTCGAAAGGAGTTTCGTCTACGAAGCTTGCGATCAATTCGACCCAGCGATCGCGAAAGAAATCGCCATGCACTCCGACGCGAGATTGCGTTCGATGGCCATCCGAATCATCAATCGCCACTTGGATGCTTGGCCCGAAGGTAAATCACTAATTGCTACTGCAGTAGGTGACGACGACTGGCAAGTTCGCTTAGAGGCCGTTTGTGCTTTGCGAGCCAGCGAATCGCCCGACAACCTCGCAGTTGCTCTGCAGTCGGTAAGTAAACCGATGAACGGTTCCATCGATTTCACGATGTGGAGTTTTGTTCGCGAAAGTGAACCGGTCTGGAACGCTCCTAACGCGGCCCGTCCGGCGTGGGCAAGCGAGCTTCCAAAACTGTTGTATGCCGCCCAAGCTGCTCGTGGTTCGGACGTGCTATCGTGGGTCATCGATTCCCTGTCAAAATCAAAACAGCCTGTCGAAATGGTCCAAGCTGCCGTCCGGGTGGTCGCTTCGCGCGCCGATGCGAAAACCGCTGGCGATATGCTTCGCTGGATCGCCGATCAAAAAGGAAGCGATGCCGAGAAAGCACTTCCAGGTTTGTTGACGATCTTGGCCGAAGGAACGGCAACGCGCGACGTTAGCCCTGCTGGTGCCGACAAGATCCTGATGCAGCTTTTCGATGCGGCCACGCGCGTTGGAAATACTGAACTGGCTCAAGTCGTCGCACAGGCGGCAGGTCGCTGGTCCGTGGCCCCCATGTTCCCAGTGCTTGATGCGGCGCTGACGGAAATGCTCAAGGACTCCTCCAAGCTTGACTCGGCGGCCAGCATCGTCGACGGACTTGGGAATATGAAAGATGACCGCGCGAAACAATTGTTGCGCGATTTGACCAGTCGCCCATCCTCGGATACCAAGATTCGAACGGCTGCGATTCGGGCGATTGCTAAGTCGGACATGGGATTAGCAATCCAACTTGGTGTGCAATCCGCACAGCGACAAACGCAGGCTCCGTACAGTGGCTTTGGGCTGGCTGCTTTAGCAAACAGAAAAGGTGGCCCTGAAGCTATCCTTAAAGCACTCGAAACCAGCGAAGCTTGGTCGCCCGACTCTGCTCGTGCTGTTCTCGAAGAGTTCCAATCCAATTCCGTGAATCGACCGGATCTGGTCGACGCGATTCACCGCCTGGGAAAGCTTGACGAACATCGTTGGGTACTTACCAAAGAACTTTCGGATGAATTGGTCAAGATGGCTGCAGAGAGCGGCGATCCCGCACGCGGAGAAAAACTTTACCGTCAAGCGACATTGCAGTGCTCTCGCTGTCATCCGATCGGAACGGCAGGCGGGCAGATTGGTCCCAATTTGATCAGCGTCGGAGGAAGCTCGCCGGTGGATTACATCGTCGAGTCAATCCTAGATCCGGATGCGAAATTGAAAGAAGGATTTCAGACGATTGTCGCCCTGACAAACGACGGCGAAGTTGTCACGGGACTTCAAAAATCGCGTACTGCCGAGCAATTGCAGTTGCTAACTGCAGATGGCAAGACGGTTGTGCTTGACGCTGAGGATATTGATTCTGAGAAAACTGGCAAGTCGCTGATGCCGGTCGGTTTGGTGGATACGTTGTCCAAACAACAGCTTGCCGATTTGGTGCGATTCCTCAGCGAAGTTGGCCGCACTAAAGAATATACGGTCTCATCGGAGGCTTGGGTTCGTACTTGGCAAACGGCCAAATATACGGACGCCGGTCATCATGTTCTGAACCGAACAAGTTTGGATGCTTTGGCAACCGACGAAAAGGCCATCCAATGGCAACCCATTGTCTCGAAAGTGAACGGGCACGTAGCGTTGGCTGAGCTCGATAGCCTCCAGCCGCATGCGATCATCCCTCCCGTGTCTGCGATTCGATCCGTAATCAACTGCAAACGGGGTGGCGCGGTTCGGATTCAAACGTATCCTGAAGCACAAGTCCGATTTTGGCTGGACGGAAAACCCACGGACTTGGCAAAATCGGATACGCTGGAACTTGGCGAGGGGATTCATCAAATTGTCTTCGCCGTAACCCGTGGTCCTGAGGAGTTTGGCGTCAAGATTACGCCGGCCGAACAATCGCCTGCGGTGGTTGAAATCGGAGAAGTTCGCTAATCCATCCACCGAGAATTGGGTTAGAGACGGACCGATCAAATTTTTTGTTTTAGACGCTATAAGCATCAAGGAGTAAGTGCCTGTGGACGGAAACTCAACTTGTGGAAAGCGTCTGGAAACCACCAGTAGGCGATGCACGACTAACAAATGGACATTCTCGCGATGGATTATCTGGGGCGTGCTCTTGGTTCAGTTGGCAGGATGCCGAGGTTGCAATACCACGCCTACAGAAACTGATGAAAAGAAGAAGAAGGAAGAGAAACAACGACTGACATTGGAAGAGATGCGGGTCATTCCTTCCAGCAAAGATATCAGCTTGAATTTCGTAAAGCCTGGTCATTGGATTCAGACACGCCAGGATGCAAAAGCCAATCAAGCGGATGAATCGATGGCGCTGAACATGAGCGTTATCGATCAAAAGCTACTGCCGGTTCCTTACCGAGCTACGGAGATTATTCAATTTTCACGCGATGTCGCTTTGGCCAAAGGTCAGCTTAAAGGATCGCGTATGCTGAGCTATGTGCCAGAACTTCCTGTTGTTCGCGAAACGGGTTCACGGACAAGTCCGGCTTTTCGCGTTACTTATGGGCAACGCGGAACGGGGATTCCGATTGCCGAACAAGCTTACCCGCTCACGCCGCTTAAACCCGAACAGTATGTTCTGATTGTCGCGAGCCGCGAGCCCGCGCGACACGCTCACTGGTCTGGCTTGTCCTGCGTAAAATGGCCTTCGGAATTCAAGACGGAAGATGAGAAAATCGCGAGCAATCGCGTGGTCGATATTTCCGAAGAAAATTTGCCGAGTTGGTTGCCGGACAATTTATTGACTTGCACGACGATTAGTCATTTGGTTCTGTATGACGCAAATTTATCCGGTCTATCGGAACAGCAGCAAACGGCGCTTTTGGATTGGTTGCACTTTGGAGGGCAAATTGTCTTAAGCGGTCCCGACTGCTTGTCCGCTGTCAGCAATTCAATACTCGAACCGTATCTTCCTTTGACGCAGATTAAGACGCAAGCAATCTCGCCGGAATCGATCGCGAACCTCAACAAGGGATGGATGGTCAAGGACGGTCGCGGGCTGAAGACACCGATCGCTTTGCCAGCAACACGAGTTCTGAGCGTCGTCGCCGGCGATTTGACTCCCGGGGCTCAGTGGGCAACGGACGCTGAACAGTTTGTCGCAACACGACCAGTGGGTAGAGGCCGAATCACGATGACGTCATTTTCACTGAGCGAAGACGTTTTTGTTCGATGGCCCAGTTTCAGTAGCTTTGTCAATGGAGCAATCTTTGGAAAGCCGCCTCGAGCATGGCTAACCGGTGAGCTTGGCGATTTGCGATACGTTGGAAAATATCGAGGCATGGAACGATCGCCCGGACTATCATCGAGTTGCCGATTCTTGGCCCGAGATTTAGGCATGTCCGCGCTCGAAAAACAAAGGACCGTCATCGAGGACCGCACCGTCCTTGATCCTTACGCATCGGAATCGGAAAGGGACCAGGATGTCGCTGAAGCACGATTGGGACACCGCAGTCCCGCCGGATGGAATGACG
>JANMNK010000712.1:0-5091 GCA_031373875.1 Pirellulaceae bacterium
GCTTTGCTGCGCGCCGGAAAACGAAAGCATCCCACTCGAAAGGCTCCTCGCGAATACCCCCGACAAGCCCACCCAAGACGCCCGAAAACCACTAAGTTCCAAAAATCACTCCGCAAAAAAGAACCACCAGACGACCCAAACCCTCCCCCTGTAGAATGAAAGTCAGTGGCATTGGGCTAGCGCCTATCCGCTCAGTTGACTGAACACACTTTAACTTGCGGAGACTGAATTCATGTGGGGCGCACTTCGAGGAATTGCTTAGTCGCCCGGAATTTAGCGATCACAAGTCGAGACAAGAAAGCTCGGGCAATGATGAGTTGTACAACAGGTGCAATCACAACTCAGTCGTACTGCATTCCAGAAACGGACCAGAAGTAGGAACCGGGAGGAGAGTCTTCTGCCCGTTCACGGTAGAGCATGATGCCGAGCGTCCGGGGATTGCTGCGCGACTTATCTTGAAAACTCAAGCGAACAGCTTTTCCTGTTTCGTTATCGCGAATCTGATATTTAATGACGCGCCAATCTGCAGAGTCACCGCGCTCCATGATTTCCGAACGGGCTGGGTTTCCAATGAATCCAGCTTCGGTGATTTTGGTTGCTTCGATCGTGTTGTACATCGACGGGGCTTCCTTGCCTAGCAAGTTAATTTGCTCGAGATCCATCCCAAGCCGGAACGCGGTCTCGAGATCTTTTTTCTTAAGCACGTCGATATAGTCCATCGCGAATTTTGTCGCTTGATTTGCCAATCGTTGGTTCATCAGTGCCTGCCGTGTGGACGCCCAGGAGCCAAAGAAGATCCCAAGGGTCACTGCGCTTGCAGCTAGGAGAACCGAGACTTTTGATAGTCCCCATTTTCTGGAAGCAATCAGCGGAATGAAGCCGAGTAATATCGCCGCAAAACTGAGTGGGACTAGGTTGGTGGACGCTAACACACCGGCGCTACCAAGTGAAAGCAAGAAAGCGACTAAGGCCATGCTCGAAAAAGCGGCATCGTCTCCACCAAGTTCGGGATCAAGTTCCGATTGCATTCCTTTATTTACCACGTCACGCACCTTCAAAAACTGAAACAAGAATGGATTTGAAATTGGGCAGAAAACACCCAGTGGACCTCAAAATTACGGCAAATGGCTAGTTCAGGTTCACTTGCCCTGAATCATCTTTTGAATTTCTTGGAGCGAAGTCAGTCCGAGAGCCACGGCGACGATCCCTTCCTCGTTGAAAGAACGGTGCCCTTCCTCGATAGCCGCCGCACGCAGTGCCTCGACTTTTGGTTGTTTTTGAAGAACTTTCCGGAGATTATCGTTGATTTCCAACATTTCAAAAATTGCCATCCGTCCAAAATAGCCTCGGCCTTTACATTGAGGGCAAATGGGTATTTCGATCGGGTTGCCTTTGGCATCCACGCGTTGTTCGGGCGGAGGCGGGATGAACGGCTGATACAGTTGCCGAACGCGTCCAGCAGGAATACCAAGTTTTTGCAGCAGTTGTGGCGTCGGAACAAACGGAACACGGCATTTTTCGCAAAGCCGACGGACCAGGCGTTGATTCAGGACGCATTGCGTATGTCGCAGAATGTCTTTGGCTTGATTCTTGTAAGTGTTGAGCAATGTGATAAAAGCTTCAGCGGCGTCTGTAGCCGGGATTCGCATGATGGTGTGCTTTTTATGCGTCATCAATTCCAATAAAATTAGCTTGAACACGGCTTCGTTATAGAGCCGCGGCAGGACAACGCAATCCGGTTGTTTCAGCAACGCCTTCTCAAGAGCTAGTTCGATGTTTTGGCCACCGGCGACGTCAACTAGGTTCTTTGTGATGTTAATGATCTCTGGATCGGGATCGTCTTTATCCTCGAGAGAAACGTAATCGCGAACGAATTTGTCGGCGCTCTCAAGCGCAATTCGCCAAGTCGTCGGCAAACCATGACCGGGCGGTCCGCTGATAATCACGATTCCCTCATGACCATTGAGGTAGGCCTTGAGAGACTCTTGCATTTTTTCCCGCATACCCAAGTCCGTCAGCGTTTTCAAAACGCCCTTCTTGGGTTCGATTGTCAACAGCACGCGTTCGCCGGTTGGAACGCCTTGACTCATGCTTTCGATCAACCAGTCCGTCCCTGTAACTTGAGCCCCAACTTTACCGGTTTGCTTCAGTCGACGTTCTTTCGGGTTCATACCGCAAAGTTTCTTAATGACTTCGAGGGCAGCATCTGCCGACGGTCGATCCAGCGCCGGCATGACTTCCCAAAGTCCGTCTACGCGGAAACGGACCACGGCACCTTGAGCAGCAAAGTCCATCAGTACTTTGTCGACGCGACTCGATAACGCTTGTCCTAGGATACCGCAAGCGATCTGATAGCCGGGCAACTGCCGGGCGGCGATCAATACCCCAGGAGCTTCGTTTTTGGGATAAGCAGAGATCTTGAATTCGACCGGGATAGTCGATGCGAGCACCGGGTTATCGGGTTCATTCTTACTACTTCTCTTACTTTTCTCAGCCATGAACGATTTCCAATCTCCGAATCGCGATGCGAATACTAAATCACTTGAAAATTATGTTTGCGAACGAACCGAATTGCACGACTAAATGATGCCGGGCTGACTAACGTTGATGCCCTTAAGCGCCATTTTCAACAAGTCTTTGTTCGGAGCAACTTCGAAAGCCGTGGGTCGGTCGATCAGTTCGTCGTCGACCAACTGTTTGAGGCTCATTGTAAAGTCTTGCATGCCTTCGGCGGCACCGATTCGAATCGCGTCCGACAGTTTTTCGTCTTTGCCTTCGAGAATCAGTTTGCGGATCATTGGCGTAAAGGTCATGACCTCGCAGGTTGGTACACGTCCGACACCGGGTTTGATCGACCTAAGTAATTTTTGAGCGACGATACCTTTCATGTTAAACGCAATTGCGTTGCGAATGGCACCGTGCATTTCCTCAGGGAACAAGTCCAAAATTCGACCGATCGTGGTTGGCGAACTGGATGCGTGAATTGTTCCGAAAACTAAGTGCCCTGTTTCGGCAGCATGAATAGCTGTCATAAACGTTTCTTGATCGCGCATTTCGCCGACGAGGATAATGTCCGGGTCTTCGCGCACCGCGTGCTTCATCGCAATGCTGAAATCTTTAACGTCCATACCGACTTCGCGTTGATTGATTAAGCACTTGTCCTCGGTGTAGACGAATTCAATTGGATCTTCGAGCGTCAAAATATGCTTGCTGTACTCTTTGTTGATCCAGTTCAACATCGAAGCAATCGTTGTACTTTTGCCGGACCCTGTCACGCCTGCCAGCAATATCATGCCTTGGTCGAACTTGCACAGTTCTTCCATAATCGGTGGCAGGAACAGTCCTTTAAAATTGGGCACGAAGTTACTAACGCGGCGAGCAACCAAACCGATCTTGCCAAGTTGTTTGAGCATGTTCACGCGGAAACGCCAGTTCACACCGTCGACGTCAACGACGTAGGCAAAGTCGGCTCCGCCTTCTTCTTCGAAGATTCGGCGATTTCGATCGTCGAGCATTGGCACAAGCAAACGAACCATTTCTTCGTTATCGATAGGCGGACGGTTGAGTCGCTTGAGATCGCCGTGTACGCGAACAATTGGCGGATTGCCCACCTTCATGTGAAGGTCACTGCCCTCGAGTTTGACAAGTGCACGAAATATTTTGTCTACTTCAAGCTCGCGACGAGATTGCAAAAGTGAACTTGCTAATCGATCGATCGAAGCATCTCGGCTTGAGTCGTTACTGGACATAAATTCGTAAAACCCTTTCTGATCCCCTCAGAAAAAAATATTCTTGACACTTCAATTAGATGCGGACAGGTAACCCGCGCTGACGCATCAGTTTTTTTGTCTCGCCAATTGTGTATTCATCGAAATGAAAAATGCTGGCGGCTAGTACCGCGTCGGCATGTCCAAATTCGATTACGTCAGCCAAGTGTTCCGGTTTCCCCGCTCCGCCGCTAGCGACGACAGGTATGGTTACGGCATCGCTTACCGCCTTTGTGATTTCAATATCATATCCATCTTTCGTTCCATCGCGATCCATGCACGTCAAAACGATTTCGCCCGCGCCCAGTCTCTCGATTTCTTGAGACCAAGCAACCGCTTGCAAACCCGTCGGTGTGCGACCGCCATGAATATAGACTTCCCAAATCTCCCGACCGTCACGCAAAACTCGCTTGGGGTCGATATTCACAACAATGCACTGACTGCCGAATCGATCAGCCGCTTGCCGAACGAAATTCGGATCTTTGCAAGCGGCCGAGTTGATCGACACCTTGTCACAACCCGCTCGCAACAAATCGCGAATATCGTCCAATGTCCGCACACCCCCTCCAACGGTTAGGGGCATGAAGACGACGTCAGCCGTTCGACGTACCACATCAATCATAATCGAACGTGCTTCGTGGCTAGCCGTGATATCGAGGAAAACTAGCTCATCGGCCCCCTCTTTTTCGTATCGAGAGGCCACTTCTACCGGATCTCCGGCATCTCGCAGGCTCAAAAACCGTGTGCCCTTAACAACTCGACCTTGATCGACATCCAAACAAGGAATCACACGTTTCGCGAGCATCAGTTACCTAGCTGTTGGTTGATATCAAATAAGCGGTTTGCCAATCCTCGATTGTAGCGTGTGTGCGACCGGTCGAGGATGACCTTTCAAGTCAGTTTTCCAATAATCATAATCATAAGCTTACCAGTAACGACCTGTAATTCCGCGTCCCTTGTGTCCACCCACTCGTTTAGCCGCCGCAGGCGCGTGCTGCCAAATCACGGCCTCGATCACCAAAGTTCTCCCAAACAATCTCCTCGCGCATCTCGTGCACCAAATCACCGACAAGCCCCTGCCCTGATTCGACAAGCCCTCAGATCAATCTCGGCACCCCAAAGCATCTTTTCGCCAAACAAAACAGAATTGTAAATGATTCATCAAAAACACTCGATTGACTACCGTTCTTTCCCAAAGATCGTGGAACGAAAAACAACGTTAGCATCGTACGGTTTTTAAATGTCTTCTTTCTCTTCGCAAAAGAACCAAATGACGCAAGTTTTTCGGATCGAAAAGCGACACCGATTTGTCGCTCGATGCTTA
>JANMNK010000491.1:0-3066 GCA_031373875.1 Pirellulaceae bacterium
AAAAAGACGAACAGATCCGCGAACAGCTTCACAAGCGATACAAATTTCAAGAGCGAAATCGCAAACAGACTGACGTCTACGAACTGCTTGAAATGTACTTAACCGCTTTGACGTCGTCGCTCGACCCACACTCGACCTACATGGCTCCGCGTCAACAAGACAACTTTGAGATGCAGCTTAAATTGAAACTGCAGGGCATCGGAGCTCAGCTTTCGCCCGAAGATGGCTACACCACGGTGGCCAGTCTGGTTCGCGGTGGAGCGGCCGCTAAAGATGGACGCCTCAAAGTCGGCGATCGCATCATTGCTGTCGGTCAAGAAGGTTCGCCTGATATGGTGAGCGTTGTCGACATGAAACTCGATGACGTTGTTTCCCTCGTCCGTGGCAAGGCAGGCACCAAAGTTCGATTGAAAGTGGAACCTAAAGCCGGTGGCGAACCAGAGATTTATGAAATCGTCCGCGCCATGGTTCAATTGGAAGATCAAGCCGCTCGCGGTGAGGTTCTCGAACGTGGCAAAAAAGCCAATGGCGACCCGTTCCTGGTGGGTTATATCAACTTGCCAAGCTTCTACATGGACATGGAAGCTGCACGACGGAACGAACCAAATTTCCGCAGTACAACTCGCGACATGAAGAACATCCTTGAAGGCTTCAAATCCAGAAAAGTTGATTCTGTTGTGATCGACCTAACGCGGAACGGTGGCGGTTCTTTGACAGAAGCTATCAACTGCACAGGTTTGTTTGTCGATCGAGGGCCAATCGTTCAAGTTAAAGTGCCGACAGGCGAAGTTGAAAAATACGACGACGAAGATGATGGTGTCTCCTGGGACGGACCACTCGTTGTGATGACAACGAAACTCAGCGCAAGCGCTAGCGAAATTTTCGCCGGAGCCATCAAGGATTACGGTCGCGGAATCGTCGTCGGTGACCCAACAACGCACGGCAAAGGCACTGTCCAGACACTGATCGATGTCAGCGAAGCTCTTTTTTGCTCCAACGCTAAACCGTACGGTGCTCTCAAGGTGACCATACAACAGTTCTATCTGCCTGATGGACACAGCACGCAACGTGAAGGCGTCGCTGCCGACGTTGTGCTACCCTCGTTGACATCCTACATGGATATAGGCGAAGCTGATCTTGAGTTCGCTTTGCCAGCCGACAAAGTTCCGGCTCAACCTCACCAAGCGTACAACATGGTTGAAAGCAACGTCCGTGTAAATTTGCAACAAAAATCCAGTTCCCGAATCGAGCAATCAAAAGATTTCGCAAAACTTTTGCGTAAAATTGAACTTTATCGGAACCAAAAAGAAGAAAAGTACGCCAGCTTGTTAGAAAGTGATTTTCTAGCTCGCCGTGCTGAGTTCGATGCTCAAGAGGAAGAAGATAAGCAGCTTGAGGAAACGCAAGTGACCCAAGAAAAAACCTTCAACGACACATACTACAACGAAGAAGTGTTGAGCATCGCTCGAGATTACTTCGAAGCCTTGCAACAACAAAAGTTGGCCAAGGCTGGCTGATTTCCGAGCGACGAATTTTCAATAATTCTAAAGGCACAGCAACAAGCTGTGCCTTTTTTTGTTCGAAAATTGCATCGGGATTAAAACGGATGCAGTCAATCGTTTAGCGGGAGAATTCAAGGCCGATAGTTGTCGACAACGAGTTCACCAATACGTCTTCTTTGATTTCGCTATCCAACCATCATGACGTACAACCAGTTAATACAACCTCTCGCGATATGAAGTATCGAGTAGCACTTGCATTTTTTCGGTATCGATTTCGGGTATTTTGGCTTGGGCTGCCAGCATCTCGGCGGCGCTTGGTAGACTTTTCAAATTAGGTCTTTCGCTGGGCTCCCAAAGCTTGGATCTGATCAGCGCCTTTGCACATTGCAAGAAGCACTCTTCGACTTCGATTGCGACTGCCAGCATCGGCGATTTACCTTGTGAACTCATGCGTAATAGCAGTTCTTCATCGCGAACGATAGCAGCCCGACCATTTACGCGCAAAGTCTCGCCCACACCTGGAATCAAGAACAATACCCCGATTCTCCCGGTTTCCAAAATATTGCGATAACTATCGACTCGCTTATTTCCAATTCGATCCGGAATCAGCATGGTTCGTTCATCGAGCACTTGCACAAACCCCGGGGCGTCGCCGCGTGGCGAAGCATCACAACGGCCATCGACGGAATGGGTGCTGATTACAACAAAGGGAGAATGGGCAATGAACTGAAGCATGTACAAATCCAGCGACTTTAGCTCTTTCTTCAGAGCCAGTTCGAACGGCATGCCGATGATCGCAGCCAATTCTTCTATCGAGCGAACTTGCTTTTCAAAGCGATCCCATGACATGAGTTATGTTCCTTAGTAATTGAACCACGGGTTTCAAAATGCAGTGCAGGTGAATCACGGCTTTCAACCTCCATATCCCAAGCTAGCTCCCCTGTAGCATATCACAAGTGCATCCCGGGTTAATGCTTGTATGCATCCAGTCGTCAGCTTCCACCATTTCAACCACGTAAAACACGTAATCTCCGTTTGGCGCTTACTGAGCAAGCTCAATGCAGTTTCCAAACTACTTGATTTCGTTTGCGATCACCGGCGAGGGGAAACACTTGGGGATATCTTAGCAAACCAAAACCTGGACTATCGGGGCGAACTTCCGCTTCGTCGCGACGTATCTAGCGGTGCCGTATACTCTCCAAGGATTGCATTCACTTCTTTGTTCGACGCTTGAGGCAGTGTCTTCCTTGTACCATAGAGTACGATCTGGCCAGGCAACGTGCGACCATCTTGAACCGCTCCAAATCAGCAAACTTATGCGTTGCCTACTGGCTCTAGAACAGTAGATTGTTTACCTTCATTCATGGCATACGCCGCATGTCTTCGTAGGGCGACTTGTGAAAATGTTAGCTCAGGGGCAAGCAGGATGTGCTGCGTGTTCTTAATCATACCGAACCCATCTTCTGATTTTGCCTCGTCGGTAACTGCGGAAAGTGAGCTTGGCGGAGTGGATTTGAGTGTCTTTCAAACGCTTAACTCGGAGCGTCAAAAACAAGCAACGAAA
>JANMNK010000722.1:0-5293 GCA_031373875.1 Pirellulaceae bacterium
GCGCGACGGCCATGTTGCAAAGAGCAGTATATGAATTTCGCAATCGTCTGGATGTAGTCACGCATTGGACAGGAATTATCGACTCCGAAATGACCGAGTCATTGATGACGCTCGCCTCGAAAAGTCCGGTGGCTGGACTTGTCGATGGATTATTTGGAACGAGGCGTCGGTTGTACAAACGGATGTCGCAATTCGATAGCTTTGAGCATCCCGAAATCCATCGCGGTTTGGCTCGACGACCTTTCGGGGAGTTGGTGTCGTTTAGTCAGCGAATCGCCGAGCGACTAAGTTCCCAGTTAGGGATAATCGTTTTGCCCTGCGATGTACTAATCGACGCACCGCCCGCCAAGCTCGAAGTCCAGTTTCGCGTTTCGGTTCGCAATCCTCAAGGAAACTTTTGTTCGCTTGACGAATTGTCACCAGTTGTTCGAGCGTTGGCGACGCAACAATTCGATGATGTAGTCAAAAAAGTGCGAATCTTCGTTGCCCCCGAGATTCAACATAAATGCCGTGATTTTGACATTACCGAACTGCTGCATCAGATCATCGAAGAATAGTGCACGGGAAGTGTTTTTGGATCGGGTCCGATCAGGTCGAATCGGTTCGGTTCAAATCGATCGACTTTATTTCTTGATCTCGAGTTTAAAGTCTCCGGACACGCGGATCGTGATTGACCCAGGGATGAAGCCTGGATCGACAAAGGAAACTTTCAGTTCCATTTCGTCTTTGGTGAGTTCATATTCGCCGATTTCTTTCGTGTCGACGGTTTTTTCGAGTTTCCAGCCATCCTTTTCTTGCTGTGCGAGCCAATCGGTGACAGATTTTTTGGCGGCGCCAGAATCGGTTGTCAATTCGATTGACTTTGCGTCTTGCTCACCGATCTCGGCGTTCTTTGGAATCGTAATTGCGATTTTGGGAGGATTCTTTTTCCTCTCCATCTCCGCATCTTTCTTTTTCTTTTTATCAGCAATCAATTCGTCCGCTCGTTTTTCCACTTCGGCGAATTGTTTGGCGTTTTGATATTTTAGATCGACGCGCGTTTTTCCTTCGACTTCATAAAACTGTAGTTCGATGTATTCTTTTGCCGGATTGCGAAAGATCAGGTGTTCGCGAAAATCGATTTTGACAGGGTTGTCCGTGGTTGCTTTCCAGTTGGATTTCCCAAGCGTGTCTTTGAAAAATTTGACAAGCTCTTCCTGCGTTTTATCGCTGTCAAAAAGCATGCCCCCTGTGCTGTCCGAGTATTGTAGGAATCCGTTGTAGGGCGGCGATGGTAAGTCGGTAGACAATTGCTCGCTGGTGATCTGAATAGCGGTCGTATTATCCTGAGCAGGAGCTTGACTCACGGCGACCTGCAGTAGCACGGCATTTTGTTTGACAAAGAACGACACGGTCGTCTCGCCGAATGGCTCCCAGCCTTTTGCAAGTAACAGTTTTCGGCATTCTGTGTTTACTTCTTCAACGGACGCCGAAGTCGTGTAGGCAATGGTCGCAGGGAATGCGTAAAGTTGTGTTGAACCTTTGGGTACGGGGAGCGTCTTGAGTTCGACATTACCGTGATTCGAAATATTGACGGATGTCGTCCCAGGCTTGGTACCTTCTGATGCCATCAAGCTGAATGTGAAGCCTTGCTTTTGAAAAGTTGCGCTGGCATATGCTTCCGTCACCGTCGTGCCGTCGAGTTCTTTGCAGCCAGATTTTTTGATGTTGGCCAACAGTCGCTTTGCAACGTCTGCCACTTTGCCTTTTGCTTGATAACTTTGCTGAGCGATGATTTGCGAATTCGGAGTGTCGACAGGATCGATGAGTTCGAATTGGGAAAGATCGAGCGCCGATGCGGCTTGCGCTGCCGTCGCGGGTTTTGTTTCCTTCGACTGGGAATGGACAAACGAAGTAAAGGATAGCGCGAAAAAACAGGCGCTCGTCATTGTGAGCAAACGCATGCTGAAAATACGATCGATTCGATAGCGAAGCCAAACATTTTTCATAGCCACTCGCCCTTTCTGCTTTCGTGAAATACAAACTGAGAAATCCGGCATGGAATTCTTTCGCCCTGGGAGTAGTCAGAACCAGTCAGCAGATGAACATTATACTTGTTGGCAACCGGGAAGAGCGATTCGGCCAACATTCTGCGAACAAAAATCCAGTTTGCGGTATCCCGTGGCTTGCCTTGTGTTGCACTAAGAGTCGGCCCGTTTCATCCTTCCGCACATTCTACAGACCGAGAGTGGGAAGTGAGCCTGTCCAGAAAATGCATTTCGATTTTATCGCGACGCAGGGAACCTTTCATCGTCAGGAATTCAGGAAAGTCGGAAATTGGTTTTCCAACCAGCAAGATAGTCTGGGGCCGTTCGTAGGGAGCACGTGATCGCAGCAGTTCTTGTACCTTGGCCAATAGACTGGATTCTGATACTTGCGAATGGTCGCGAGAGGACGAACTTTTTTTGAAAACGATAGCCGAAACGAATGGTCGATTATGACCTACTAAGACTACTTGTCCAAAATCGGCATCAGCAGCAAGCATGGTTTCTAGCGGTTGAGGCGAAATTTTCCGTCCCGTCGACAGAACGATCAAGTCATCTCGTCGACCAAGAATGCGATAATGCCCATCGTCGTCGCGTATCGCCAAGTCGCCAGTTGCCACCCATCCGTCGACGATCCTCTCCGCCGAGCGTGCTGGATCTCGCCAGTAGCCAAGCATTACATTCTCGCCACGAACCCACAACTGTTGATCGCCATCGATGCGAATCTCGACGCCCCGAATCGCAGGACCAACGGTCCCAGTACGCGCCGATCCGACGCGGTTAGAACAGATGACAGGCGAAGTCTCGGTCAGCCCGTAGCCTTGATAAATGGGAAAACCAATTTGCTTAAACGCATTGAATAACTTTTCACTTAACGCCGCCCCCCCGCAGGCCAGCATTCGAATGCGATTCCCTAACTTTTCGTGCAACGCCAACTCGCAGGGAACCGTGCCAGATAGGAAACTTTCGTAAAGCCTTTCGAAAACGTGTGGAACGGCGTTGATAAGCGTGGGTCGAACCCTTGGAGCATCTTGCCAAAACTGGTCGATCGATTTCGAAGCAACGAAAGCTCCGCCGGTCATCGCCCAGGTCGAAACTTCGCAAGTCCGCGCGTAGGCGTGGGAAAAAGGTAAAACGTTCAGCCTCACATCGTCCGAATTCTGCGGCATAGCATCCAGTTTGGCGGCGGCGTTGGTCATTAAATTGCGATGGCTGAGCATGACGCCCTTGGGTGGACCGCTTGTTCCCGAAGTGAAGAGTATGTTCGCAATGGAATCGGGCGAAACGGTGATCGCTCGACTGCGAATAAAGGTTCCGGTGGGTGCATTTGTCGGGTCAAAGAAACTAACCTTCGAGGCAATGTCTGCGTCCGAGGCGACTGTCATGGTCCGGTCGACACTGCTGGAGGTTGCCGTCTCGTTCAGCGGTTCCACGATGACGTTGACGACTTGCGGTGCAAAGCGATCCGCTAATAAACTTGCGATACGATCATCGTCATGTGCGACAAAGATCAGTCGCGGTTCGACACTTGCCAAGATTTGGAACAGTGTTTCCGAAGTGACTCGCGGATCGATGGGAACGTGCACGGAGTGTGTCCATGCACTCGCGGCATCCATCACAACCCAGCTCGCCGAATTGGGCAGAATCGACACAATGCGATCTTGTGGTTGAATGGAGTGCGAAGCCAATAGCAGCACTGCATTTTCGACCCAGTTTTGTACTTCGCGCCAGGAGTACCAAGTCACTTGCGATGGCCCCACAACTCCCCAAGCTTTGTGTTGAGGGAGTTCCACCGATTGTCGCAGTATCCAATCTGCAATGGAAACTGGATGGGCCAAGTTCATTTGGAATCAACATCCAGATGCATGGACACCGGCAGCAAGTCCGTGATTCGATATATTCGCGTTGGCTTGTTAGAGTCCAATGACCCGATACAAACTTCGAGCGATTTCGAGAATTCAACCAAGACTTGTAGGCACGCGCCGCAGGGTGGAACCGATGTCGGGGATACGATTGCGATCGACCGCCAAGATCGATTGCCTGCGGCGATGGCCGATACCGCCGCCGTTCGTTCTGCACATATCGTCAAGCCGTACGAGCTATTCTCGACATTGCATCCCAGAAATATTTGACCGTCACTGGCCAACAACGCTGCGCCGACAGTGAAGTTTGAGAATGGTGCGTAGGCCTTTGTTGCACACTCTCTGGCGAGCCGTAGCAGTTCGTCGAAGTGATTATTCTCGCTGTTCATGCTCGCTATGTGACCGCAATCTTAAAGTGACGCTGCTATTGCAAAAGATTGATACAACCGCTCCAACTCTGGTGGCTCCAATCGAATTATACACGATCTCGAAAGCAGGTCTTTGATTGAGTTGAATTTATCTTTATCGCGAGCATAGACACGAATCAGCGGTTGCCCGACCTGGACTCGTTCGCCTTTGCGAATCAGTATTTCCAAGCCTACTCCATGATCGATGCGTTGGGCTGCGATGCGTCGGCCCCCGCCCAACTCAATTACGCTTTGTCCAAGCAATTGTCCGTCCCACGCATATAGATATCCTTCGGAGTCCGATTCAAATTCAAATGATTCGGCGAACAAGCATTGTATATTGATACTGTAAATTCATTGAAACCTTTATTAAAACTAATAAAAGCTGCTCTTGATCGAGTTCATTATATTTCATGCTTTGATATTTTCCATTTGATGCAAATTTTAGAGAATCATCATCATGCCGATATTGATTTACTCATTATTGATTGTATTGCGGCTATTGTTTCACCAGTTATTGGAGGAAAAATAAATAATAAATCAAGTCGAAATGTAATTTATTCATTATCCAATGCCTTGAAAAATCTTTGTCGTGATTCATTAGCGATAGTATTAACAAATTCCACTGTTAGTGGTGATCATCCAGCACTTGGAAGATATTGGAGGTAAGTCTACACATATCATCATCACGTATATATCATTCAAAAATTATATAGTTTAGTTGCAACCAAACATTTACAATTACCTTGTGCTTTAACATCATAAATAATTATTAGAAAATGATATCAATGAATCCAGATATATTAAAGAAGGATCGTATTAAATATCAAGATGAATTGAATAATGTTAGAAAAGAATTAGAAAAAGGAATTTATGCAAATATTAAACATGTTACAAGTTCTAATATTCAATTGAATATTATGAAGAATGATTTAAATTATGTTGGAAATATTTTAATACAATCTAGACAGAATAATTAACAATTATTAGATGATATTGG
>JANMNK010000739.1:0-1998 GCA_031373875.1 Pirellulaceae bacterium
GTTCGGATGGGACAGATTCAGAAGCAAGTCGACTTAGGCGAAGTCAAAGCCTCCATCTTGATCTTCAATAGCCAACTGATTGCGGAACGCGAATTCAAGCTACTCGAAACGGTACGCAAGCTTCGCGAGGCAAGTTACAAATTGTCGCTTTACCTGCGGGACGCGGACGGACAACCCATGGTGCCCGATGACATGTGGTTACCGTCCACCTTCCCACCCCTTGGACCGGTTCCACCTGGAGACTTCTCAGCGGATATGGCCGCAGCACTAGAACGCCGACCCGAACTCCAACTACTCGACCTCGACAGTCGGCAATCGCAACTCGATTTACAGTTGGCACGCAATCAAACGCTACCTCAATTCGATCTCGTGCTAGAAAACTCGCAAGACGTTGGTGCTCCCGCAAGCAGCTTGCGAGACAAAAGTCCGTTTGAATCGGAACTTGGTTTTCAAGGCAGCGTCCCTCTGCCTCGAAACAAAGCTCGCGGCAAGATTCAGTCCACGCAAAACAAACTTTCCCAAATCGCGCAGTACAGAGAGCTGCAGTCAAACAAGATTGGCGTTGAGTTGCAGACGGCTCGGAATGCGTTGGAGATCTCCGCAGAACGAGTCAATCAAGCGGCAAAGACCGTGCGAATCGCTATTCAGTATTTGGAGCTGACAGAACGCGCGTTTAACGAAGGCGAAGGCGACTTGCTGGATTTGAATATCCTGGAATCCAAGACCTACGATTCACGATTTTATCTAATCGATGCCACCCAGGAATGGTTTGCAGCTTTGGCAGCCATGCAACGAGCTCTTGGCCTTGACCCCCTCGAGCAAGCCATCCGTCTCAACGAATCAGCGTCCGCGATCGAGGCCCCCCTCGTAGTTCCAGAATCCATCGCTCCACGCGGTCAGTTCAGTAGATAAGAACATACAGCGGCATTCTTTTGTCTTAGAATGGCTTGCCCCTGTTGGATCAATCGTGACCCTGATGCGCGGGACCGACCCGTTTGCGCTGTTCATCAAGCTCAATAAACGCTTGATCGATCCGAGTCTGTTCGGCCGGTGTGATTTCGGTGTCACCGCCATAACGAATGCGGTAATACAAATTCGTAAGGAACATCAAGGAACTACTGTTGGCTCGACCATTTCCATCAGAACTCGGTGCAGTCTGCAGCCAATGATCCGCATCCTTGGTCAATTCAAGATACGTTTGTGAAGACTTTCGGTACCATCCCATTTGTTCCAAAATGCGTACTGCTCGGCGAAAGAAATCGATTCGGACGAAGGCTTTTTTCTTTCGAACGATTCGCAGTAGAAACCAGTTGGTCATCCAACTCGGCATGAGCCATTTCAGGCTGCGGTACATTGCGGCCAGAGCTATCACAGCAATCCCAATCAAAACGACGGTCTGCCACGACAGCCATTGGTCGGGAGCGAGAAAGCCCCCGATCATCTGCCCTTGTTGCAGCCGAATGATCAGAACTTGCAATTGGCGCATATAAAAGGCGTACGTCCCTCCGGACGACTCGCCAAAAATATCATAAATCCCGTTTTGGTTGGATTGCCCCATCTCCATAACATAATCTTGCCATAGCTCTTGAGCAAAATCCAAAGTCTGTTGATTGGGCTGTTGGAGGGTGCCCCCCGCATTCGATCCATTACCGGGTGGCGTGGGATCCAATCGCAACCAAGCCCCGTTTTTGAAACAGTCAGGCAGCTTGATCGAGGATTTATCAAACTGCTCGCGACTGAAAAAAGCTTCGACCCAAGTGTGAGCATGCTTTTGGCGAACCAAGAAAAATTTGCCTACGATATTGTATTCCGCGGGCCGAAAACCCACGACGATCCTAGTTGGAATAGCCATCGAACGACACATCAAAGCCATCGCCGAAGCGAAGTACTGACAGTGTCCTTTCTTATGGTTACGAATAAAGTCTTCAATGGGATCGCAAGTCCTATCCCGCGCCATGTTCAAATTCAATGTGTAGGTAAGCTTGCCCGACAAAGCTA
>JANMNK010000057.1:0-6017 GCA_031373875.1 Pirellulaceae bacterium
CGCTGTGATCGATCGACAAAACACATTGGGATTTCAGTCGGGTGCAAATCCGCCGCTTGTCGCCTTCTTGACGGATACGGGAGCAGGAGAATCGGTTGCTTTCAGCAACGATCAAGGTGTCACGTGGACGATGTACGAACAGAACCCCGTGGTCAAACATCAGGGGCGAGACCCCAAAATAATTTGGCACGAGCCCACGAAGAAATGGATCATGGCGGTCTACGATGAATTGGACGGCAAACAGTGGATCGCATTTTACAGTTCGCCCGATCTCAAAAACTGGACTTTGGAAAGCCGAATTGCAGGGTACTTTGAATGTCCTGATCTGTTCCCCATAACAGTCCCGGGCAGTAGCCCAGAAGAATGCTGGATTTTGTACGCTGCGGATGGCAAATACACCATTGGAGATTTCGATGGTCGTCTATTTGTGCCACGCCACCAAGAAAAGTTACAAGTATGGTATGGCAACTTTTATGCAGCCCAGACTTACAGTGACGCACCGGATAATCGACGAGTCCAAATCGGATGGGCAAACGGGGTTATATTCCCGGGTATGCCTTTCAACCAACAAATGGCTGTGCCCGTCGAGTTAACGATGCGAAAAACGAAGAGTGGCATTCGCATGTTTGCAGAACCTGTCAAAGAGTTGAATGCATTACGCTCGCGAACGGTTAATATCTCGAAACAAAGCATAAGCAGCCAACCGACCAAGTTCGACTTTAGCGCGGAATTAATGGACCTGGAATTCGTGTTGGAACCCGGCAAAGAAGGCTTGATCATTCGAGTTCGAGGGCAGGAAATCATTTACGAACCCAAAAAAGAGCAAATTCGATTTCTGGATGTCGCTGCTCCGGTCGCTTTACAGGATGGCCACCTTAAGTTGAGAATTTTGGTGGATCGCGGTTCGATCGAGATATTTATCAACGATGGGCAAGTTGCCCTTTCAAAGGGCGTTCTGTTTGAATCGGGAAACAGGTCCTTGGAAATGCAAAGCCTCGATATGACCAACCTGATTTCGGGCGAGATGCACGAATTAAAGTCGGCTTGGTTCACAAAATGAATCTGGGCTGGGGCTCTTTTTAAAATACTCGAAAAGGCAATCTCACTTTAGGTTGTAAGGAAAGGATTTCGCAGGTTACGATGTCCCAGCTCAAACACGATTATATCCATGGTTATTCCGATCCCGAGAAGCAACGACTGCTTGAGCAGAGCGAACATTGGAAGCCATTGGTCACGCTCGTAGATTTTCCCTTGTCATCCGACTTGCGATTGTTGGATATTGGATGTGCTGTTGGCGCTAACCTCGTATTGTTTGCCAGAGAGTTTCCAGGAATTCGATTGGCGGGGATTGACCGAGAAGCGACACAGATCGATGCTGCGCGTGAGAATTTGTCGTTTCTTCCACCAGACCAAGTGGATTTGCGCGTCGGGGTGGGGGAAGATTTGCCATGGCCGGATGGCGTTTTTGATCGCGTCTTTATCATGTGGCTGTTTGAACATGTTCGTGAGCCGGTTCCAATACTGCGCGAAGCTCATCGTGTGCTTCGACCTGGCGGAACCGTGTCCCTCATTGAGACAGATTACGACACGTATTTGTCATTGCCAGAGAGCGAAGCCACCAAGTCCGTTTTTCGCGCCTTCCGCGAGCACTTCGTTCGGTTTGGGCAGTACCAAGCGGGCCGCAAACTGGATGAGTGGTTATCACGTGCAGGATTTGATGTCATCGAGCACCGTGCATTCCCTATTCACTTTAGCGCGGCATCCGATCCACAAGGGCTTCGTCGTCACATGGAATACACGCTCGGGTATATCGAACCGACATTCGATTCACTAGAGCAACTGGGGTTCGACGGAGGTCAGCTTCGCGAAGGTGCTCGACAATTAAGAGAGATCTGGCGGCATCCGGAGGGCGATTTTATTCATGTCGTATTTCGCGGTACTGGTCGCAAAAATGTGACTTGAAATAAAAGCTGCCCCGTAAGTTGAGTACTCGCGTGCAGGACGTTGACTTAAAACATCGAAGTGTTTTGCGCCGACTTTACGAAATCGTTTCAGCGTGGTGGAGGTGAAGTGTCGGGAACTGGTGGGCGGAAACTTCCACCCGGAGTTACACTTGGTATGCCGGATGTCTGCTCGCCTCGGGGCGTCAGGACATCACTCAAGATTTGACCAGGATTCCAGGTTGAGTTCGGTGTCACGGGAACTGAATAAGGATCCTGCGTAGTCGTCGGTGTTGAGCCCCAAGGCGAGGGAGCAATCGTGACGGGAACTTGGTTGCCATTTATATTCTGAGGAAGTGGGTTAACTGCGATGCCTTGTCCGGCCTGCAACCGGAGATTTTCGCCGCTTTGAATGAGCGCTTCCGTAGCGATCGGTTCATCTGGTACCATTTGCACATCGACGATTCGCTCATCACGCTTTTCAAACGGCCACAGGTTTTCGAAGACAAAATCCAATGGTGGATATTGATACCAAGGTGGATTGAACTTACGAAGGAATTTTTCCGTTCGATAGCCGTCCCGGACGATTTCGAAATGACGCGTTCCGTAATAGGTAAAAGAATGTGAAACCGGGCTTCGTCCCAACGGTTGATGATCTACATAAACCATCGCGTTAGGCGGATTTGTCCGCACAGTTAACCTTCGACGCACACATCCGGTACATAGAACGGTTAGTCCAAGCAATAAGATTGCCACTTGAATATGGCTCGTTGCTTTATTCGCCATCATCCTCAAAGTCATATTTGGCAGGGGGAATGAACGGTCCTAAGGGAAAGTCCGGAGTATAGGGAAGCCGAGGAGGCAAATACTAGACCATTTGTAGCAACTGTGACGCAAACGATCTTCGGCTCATTGGAGTGATTTTGCCAAGTTGGTTTTGCTAAGTGCGACTTTCCAATATTGCGTACGGGCAGGGGCGATAATCCGACGGGAATCGAAAAATCATTGAAAATGGGGCTTCTTCTTGCTTGTTGCTTACTACAAGTTGTAGGTTCCAACAATTACAATTGGACGCTCAACCACAGCGGTTGTATGCTCTGGTTTTGCAAGCATTGAGTAGTAGCTACCTAACTTGTTTTCATCACTTGCCCAAAGTCGCTAATCTTGACAGTTCAACAGACGCCCAAATCCGACGCAACTTGGCTAGCAACAATTGCAGTTGCCTCGGTCACCGACACTGGAATGCGTCGTCGAAACAATCAAGATAGCATGGCAACAGTGCTCGCTGAAACTCAAGCAAAATGGGAGCAGCAGGGCCACATGTTTATTGTAGCCGACGGCATGGGAGCTCACGCTGCAGGAGAACTCGCAAGTCGATTAGCCGCGGAACTCATACCGCACCATTACAACAAATTACTGCGATTGGTTCCCGCCGAAGCGTTGGTACAAGCTATCGCTGCTGCGAACAATGAAATTTTTCGACGAGGCCAAGCCAACCCAGAATTTCGAAACATGGGAACGACCACGAGCGTTCTCTCGATACTTCCGGAAGGAGCCATTGTTGCACACGTTGGCGATAGTCGCGTTTATCGACTGCGCGGTAATCAGCTTGAACAGATTACGTTTGACCACAGCCTTGTATGGGAAATGCAAGCGACGGGAGAAGTGAGCGAAGACACTTTAAAGAGTGGTGTGATTCCCAAGAACGTTATCACGCGGTCACTGGGACCCAATCCAAATGTTGACATTGATTTAGAAGGCCCGTTTGCGTTGCGTACTGGCGATCGATTCCTGCTTTGCAGTGATGGATTGACGGGGCAAGTCACCGACGAAGAACTTGGCGTCCTGATGCGCGTGCTGCCGCCACAGAAAGCAGCTCAAGCTCTTGTGGATCTTGCAAATCTGCGGGGCGGTCCAGATAATATCACGGTGATCATTGTCGAAGTCATGGGGACCGAGCTAGAGACGAAGGATCTGGGCTTCAAGCGAACTGCATCGCCTGTCAGTAAGAAAGTGTCACGTCCTTTCCCGGTTGGGCTGGGCGTAGCAGGTGCTGTCGGAGTTCTTGCTGGTGCAGTTCTGCTAGTCCTCCAGCAATGGCCCTTGGCTGCAATATCGGCTGCGCTAGGTATTATTTCGTTGATTATTGGATTTGTGCGGCGAGGCGGTCTGCAATTCGACTCGGAGTTTTCGGGTGATCGCTATGGTAAAGGACCTCATCGCAAGTACGTGATTAAAGCTGACTCTGGCTTTGTTGATCGATTGGCTGGAACCATTCAGGCACTCCGCGATGCGGCGCAAGATAATAAATGGAAGATTGATTGGGATGACATCAATTCACAGCAGGAAAAAGGCCGGGCGGCAGAGAAGAGCAATGATAAGTCGCTTGCCGTTCAGATATACGCAATCATCATCGTTGAAATCATGAATCAAGCTCGCAAACGTCGCGATGAAAAATCAAGTGACTCGTCAATTGACTACTAAGATACGGCTTCACGTCGAAGAACCATTTCTGCTATGTGGCGATTGAGTCCGACTCGGATAAATGGTCTCCGATCGGTGACAATGCAGTCGGGATAAAGGACGTGCGGTCGAGATTCATGAAGGGCAGTCGGTATTCAGGAAGGTGAACTTAGACGTTGAATTCTTTAGTTGTCGAGAACGATGGTGAACCAGCGCAAGCGTGAACTTGATTCAATCTGCACCACGCCAGTAATACGACTCGACGATCGTGATCATCCTTGCGTTTATCTACCAGATCAGGTGGCGAAAATGCCTATGATCTATCCAATGCGGCCTTTGATTCCAACCGAGTTTGATGCCTATTTGGAGCATGGTCGGCGGCGCTCAGGGGCTTTCCTTTATCATACGGAGTGTGCCGCCTGCAGTTCTTGTGAACCAACACGACTGAAGGTTGATGACTTTCGATTAACCGCTTCACTTAGACGGGTTTTGCACCGCGGGGATAGGGAAATACGTGTCGAAGTAGCCAATCCGCAAGTCGATCCCACGCGATTGGCATTATTCAACAGTCATCGTACGGAAAGGGAGTTGGACGTCAATGAAGCAGAATATGGCGTTATGGAGTTTGAAAGTTTCCTTGTCGAGACTTGTTGCGAAACGAAAGAACTGAGTTTCTGGATTGCCGAAAAGCTTATTGGCTGCACAATTATTGACTGCGGCGCAGTTTCTGTTTCTGCGGTTTATACTTATTTTGATCCGGCCTACTCTCGTTTCTCACCTGGCACCTACTCGATTCTAAAACAGATCGAGTTTACCAAGCAAACAAATCGCCGATATCTCTATCTCGGAATGTTTGTAAACAGGAATCGACATCTGCGCTACAAAGGTCGATTCGTGCCTCAAGAAAGATTTATCGATGGGAAATGGTTACCTTTCGATACTCCCGTGGAGCATTGGTCGTCCCCGGAACCTTGAACACGAAACGAGGGATTTGGAATTCGTTCGTCCCGACTGACCTAAATTTCAAATACCAGATCTGTCAGCACGCTATCGAGTTCAGCGAAGAAGCGTAACCTGTGTTGGCCCGGTCCCATTGTTCCAAAAAGCGACCTCAACTGAAAATCCGTGAGGACAAAACTGCCCGACTGGAGGACGGGAGTTATTTCTTGGTAAGGGCTATCGTCCAGGGCAACTTGCAACACGGAAGATTGACGCACGATGCCCGAAACGGCAAACTGCGGCGCGGTAGGGAAAAGGGATTGGTCGAAATAAAGAATTTGAGCTTCGACGGTTTCCGCGCTGAGATGGTTGAGTCGATTGATAACGATGAGCGCATCTCGCGGCGTTAGCGCGCCATCTGCATTCACATCAAATTCCTTTCGTCCTTCAGCACTGCCGATACCCCCACGATTCATTTCATTGATGACTTTTAACACATCTAGCGGCTGGATTTTGTTATCGCGATTGACGTCCATTCGAAAGAAGCTGTCTTCAGCGTTGGCCGGTGAAAATGCATTGCTTATTCCGGTGTTGACCTTCACCACAGCGGTTCGTTCATCGCGTTGTTGGGTCTCTCGATTCAGTAGGGAAATCTGAATTGGGCGATCAAATCCA
>JANMNK010000769.1:0-4731 GCA_031373875.1 Pirellulaceae bacterium
GGATGTAAAAAGATTCGTAGTCGTTCAACGAATAGCGTCTTAATCGGCGACAGGGCAAACGACTCGAAACTAATGGTATTGTCGAAAAAACCTTAGCCACAATAAAAAATGCTGTACCGTCCCAACGCGTAGCGAATGGCGATAAACTAAGACAGAAAATCACACAACAAATTCTATTTTTGTCGGGAGTTAAGATGCTTGATATCCAGTGCTCGTCATGCGGGAATCCTTACCGAATCGCGGAAGAACACCAAGGCAAACAAGTTCGCTGCCCTGGCTGTGGAAACGTATTTGTAGCCGTGCGTCCTGCCAGCCACGAACCCCCGGTCCTCCAGGCCGCAGCGGTTACGGACGTTCCAGTCAAGAAACCCGCAGCCGACACGCATTACTACGCGCCGAATTCGTCTCAAGGCTATTCAACAGGTAAGCCACGCATTGCGGACGAGATCGATTACGAGATTTTTGGCGACGACATGCAGTATGTCGAAGTAACTTTGGATCCGGGCGAAACGGTTATCGCCGAAGCGGGTGCCATGATGTACATGACAGACGGTATCGAGATGCAGACTGTTTTTGGTGACCCATCCAAAAAGGGCGCAGGCTTTTGGGACAAAGTGGTTACCGCCGGAAAGCGAGCTTTGACGGGTGAGTCGCTGTTCATGACCACGTTCACGAATTCCAAGTCATCTCAGCGCGAAGTCGTCGCATTCGGAGCGCCTTATTCTGGCAAGATCCTGCCCATGCATTTGGATCAAATGGGAGGCGAATTGATTTGCCAAAAGGATGCTTTCTTGTGTGGTGCGAAAGGCATCCAAGTCAGTATTGCTTTTCAAAAGAAGATCGCTACGGCACTGTTCGGTGGCGAAGGTTTCATTATGCAGCGACTATTGGGTGACGGAATCGCGCTGGTGCATGCGGGTGGAACCATGCACCATCGAGTTCTCAAGCCTGGGGAACGATTACGGCTCGATACCGGTTGTTTGATGGCTTTAGGCCCAACGGTCAATTACGACATTCAATTTGTCGGTGGATTCAAAAACACATTGTTCGGGGGGGAAGGTTTATTTTTGGCAACGTTGACTGGCCCTGGTCCGATCTGGTTACAAAGCTTACCGTTTTCAAGACTGGCTGGACGCATGATGCGAGCAGCAGGTAGAACGGGCGGCAAAGAAGAAGGCTCGGTGCTCAACAATCTTGGCGGGCTCGGTAATATGTTCATGAGTGGCGGTGGCGATTCGTAACCTTGAGCAAGCGTTTCAATTAATTTCTCAAAGCAGAATTCCATGGATCAAGCAAAACTCATTTTGTTTCGCGGAACCCGATTCAACGTCGAAGAAGTCTTTCAACGACTTGAGGATGGTTCGCATCACAGTCGTCAAGTTGTCCGTCATCCCGGCGCTGTGGTGATTTTGCCGTTGGTCGATAATAACCAGGTTTGCTTGATTCATTCGTTTCGGCCAGCGGTAAATAAATGGCTGTTGGAATTGCCTGCAGGGACGCTTGAACCGAACGAACCGCCTGCAATAACTGCTGGTCGCGAATTGATCGAGGAAACAGGCTATCGCGCCGAGTCGATTGAGCACGTGCATACGTTTGTTATGTCGCCCGGCATATTGGATGAAAAGATGTATTTTTACGTCGCACGGGGACTTCGGGAAGGCGATCCCGAACGCGAAGTCGGCGAGCAAATCGAAAATTTAGTTTACTCGTGGAGCGAAATAGATAGGCTTTTGCGCGATGGCAAAATCGAAGACGCGAAAACTCTCGTCGCGTTGCTTTGGTACATGCGTTATCGCAACCATGCCTGAACCGTGTTTTGTAACTTGGCGTTAAGTCAGATACAGGTGCATTATTAGGTCGACGCAGAAGCGAGTAGGGGTGCCATTGATATTTCAAACGAGACCGCCTCATCTGAGTCCACGATTGACAAGCAAAAAGGGAACGCATGCCAAGTCGCCGAATTCTGCTCATGCCCTTTGGAAGTCATGGTGATGTGCATCCTTTCGTTGGGTTGGGATTGGCACTTCGATCGCGTGGGCACGACGTGACCTTCGTTGTCAACGGTTACTTTCGTGAATTGGTCGAACTTGTTGGACTGGCGTACGTGGAGCAGGGCAGCAAAGAGGACTTTCTGGTTGTTGCCAATAATCCGGACTTGTGGCATCCGTTTCGAGGCTTTCCTCATCTCGTTCGTAACGGTATCGCCAAAGTAATGCATGACCAGTTCGACTTTATCGAAAGTCAGTCCAAACAGTCAGACATTTTAGTGCTTTCCAATTGCCTCGGCTTTGGAGCACGAATCGCCTCGGAAAAAATTCGTGTGCCGTTAGTCACTGTTCATTTACAACCAGCGGTCATTCTTTCAACTTACGATACGCCTGCGTTTCCTGGGATGGTTTACGGACGCTGGGTTCCTCATTGGATAAAGCGCGCTCAGTTTCGATTGGCGGAATTATTGGTCATCGACCGAGTTTCGCTGCCCGTTATCAATCCATTCCGCAAGGAAATTGGACTTGCTCCCGTCAAGAACGTTACCAAGTGGTTTCATTCGCCCGACTGTGTGCTGTGTTTGTTTCCAGATTGGTACGCGCCCAAGCATCCTGACTGGCCCGTCAATTCGCATTTGTCGGACTTTCCGTTTTGGGATGAAAGTTCGCTTGGACCAATGGATGAAGGTCTACAGCGCTTTTTGGAAGCGGGAGACAAGCCCATTGTGTTCACGGCTGGCACAGGCAATATGCTTGCTGAAGAGTTCTTTCGAGAATCAGCGGCGGCTTGTGAGTTACTTGGTCGTCGCGGTGTGTTACTGACGAAGTTCAGCGAGCAGATTCCTACGAAGCTAACTGACCAAGTCATCCATGTACCGTATGCGGCGTTCAGTCAGCTGCTGCCTCAATGCGCCGCGATGGTGCATCATGGCGGCATCGGGACCACGTCACAAGCTCTTAGGGCTGGTATCCCGCAACTCATCGTACCCTTGGCGCATGACCAGCCAGACAATGCAAACCGAGTTAGGAAACTAAGAGTTGGCGATTCGATCTCGCCGCGAATGTATAAGGCGCAAAGTGCCTCAACCAAGCTGAACAATCTTCTGCGTTCAAGCAATACGCATGCTGCTTGTATGAATGTAGCCGAGCGCTGGAGGGGTCAAGTACAACCGTTCCATCAAGCTTGTCGAGTCATCGAAAACTTGATCGGGACCCTTTAATATTCCGCTTTTCGGATGTCCGCATATTGTCATGGGCGACGACGATTCTTCGGCAACTTTTTTCGAGCAAGCACGCAAATTGGATGCGTTACGCGGAGTTAACTGCGCGTATTTTGCCTCTTGAAAATTCGATCTTGTTCATCGAATCACTTCAAGAATTGATTGCATCTGCGAACTGAAGTGTATTAGCATGACGGCCAAAGAGCGTAATCCCGCGATACCATCTCTATCGAAATCCTTGCAAATTCGGCTCAATCAGCGAACTCGAAAAGGAGAATTCAATCATGGCCAAAATCACTATCATTGCCCACGTGATGCATGAATCGGAAAAGTCCGATGCAGAGAAAACGGCTAAGTGGGAAAACATGCGTGCTACGGATGCTTTCGTGACAGGCGACGTCGATGAAGGCGACATTGCAAAGCTTGAAGAGAAAGGCATCATCGTTCAGCGGGTGCCGTCGACTGCAGAGGTCGAATCGACGCGTCGAACGGTTACGGCCAAATCGCGACGAGCCCCACGAGCAGCATCGGGTAGCAAAGTTTTTGATCGCGGAGCAGGATTCTTGGAATCCATATCCGATTCTCCTGCGGGTCGGCAAGGTTATATGCGAGTTCAAATGAAAGGTCCTTTGCTGAAGGAGATGAAAGATGACTTGAGGGAATTGGGAGCTCGTATAATCGAAGTCCGACCCGACAAGAGTCTGATAGCTCGCGCGGAGCAGGCTCAAGCTGAACAGATATCAGAATTGCCTTGGGTCATTTCAACAGAGGAGGAAGAAGGCGAAACGTCTACCCCCGTTAGCCGAGAAATTGCAGAAGCACGCGTTGGCGGGCAAACCGAACTAGGGCTCGTCACGTTCGATGTCGTTGCGCACGAGTCAGCGGCAGTTACCTACTTGGACGCGTGGTTGCGTGAAAGGAATGTGCAAATTGTTGGCCTCGGCCGCTCGAAAATCCGAATTGTATTGCCCGAAGACTCACCGCTCATCGACGAAATAAGCATCCTGCCTGAAGTGGATGAAGTCGAACCGTGGATTCCGCCTCAACTGCATACGGAACGGGCACGTGTCCTCATGAAACTGGAATTGCTAAATGCAGCCGGTACCATTGTGAGGAGCCGGTTCGAAGGTGATGGGGAAATTATCGGTGTCGCAGACACGGGGTTAGACGACGCTCATCCTGATTTCCAAAATCGTATCAATGCGCGAATCGATTTAGGCAATCGTGGAACCGCCGATGATCCGCATGGCCATGGAACCCACGTCGCTGGTTGTGCACTTGGTGACGGCGCTGCATCCGCCGGTGCCAATAAAGGGATTGCACCCAAAGCGAAACTTTACTTTCAGGCTTTGTTAGACGGCAATGGAAAACTTGGCGGACTGCCCGTCGACCTTAATGACTTGTTTACACCAGCTTATCAAGCCGGTGTCCGAGTTCACAATAATAGCTGGGGAGCACTTGCCGCTGGTAGTTACCGTTCAACGAGTCGCGAAGTCGATCAGTTTGTCTACGAGCATCGCGAT
>JANMNK010000773.1:0-6069 GCA_031373875.1 Pirellulaceae bacterium
TTCGCGATGCGTGGAGGCTTTTACTTCTTGCGTGAATGCAAATTCGACTTTGCGAACTCGCGTGGGCGGACGCAAATGGTACTGAATCGAATAAGCCCGACTGAAGCCTTGGGTGGTGATGACTTCTTCGTAGTAGATGCCTTCGTTGCGATAGCCCGGCGAAGTGGTGTGCTCGATGTGGCGTTTTGCAGGGATCGAGCCCAGGCGTTGATATTGAGGCATGATCGAGGATCCTGTTGTTTTACCTAGGAAATTACGGGTCGTTCAACAATTCGATTCGTAAGGGTTCCGATGTGATCAATGGTGAGTTCGACGATATCACCGGGTTTGAGCCAGCCACCGACCGCCTCAGGAGTTAGCTCAAGAATACAACCCGTTCCGACCGTCCCTGACCCGATGACATCGCCCGGGCAAAGTACCGTGTCACGGCTTGCATGAGCCAAAATTTGTGGCCAAGTCCAATGCATGGTAATAGCGTTGCCGCGCGAGTAGAGTTTACCGTTGATGCGGGCGGTCATTTCCAAAGACAGTCGGCCGTCTTTGTAATAGGGCGTTAGTTCATCAAAGCTGACCATGTGGGGTCCGAGTCCGTTTGCAAAATCTTTGCTCTTGCTTGGGCCAAGTCCCACGGCCATCTCCGTGCGCTGCAAATCCCGAGCTGAAAAATCATTGAAGATCGTGAATCCGCTGATGCATCCCATCGCAGAATCGTCGTCAGGCAAATTGCTGACAGGATGCCCGATCACGCATGCTAACTCGAGTTCGTAATCAAGTGCTTGGCTGCCGAACGGGGCCCACACCGAGTCACCGTCTCCGATAACGGATGCCGGATTCGAAAAGTAAAACACGGGGACTTCGTACCACTGCGGGATCATCGGCAATCCTCGATGGGCACGACAAGTTTTAACGTGTTCCTCGAACGCGTAAAAATCTCGGATACTGACGATAGGAGGTAGCGGTTCAGGCATGACAATCCTTAAAACATCCCTTGAAATTAACAGTTTCTAAAGCGTGCCACGGACGGCTTGTTCGCGTTCGATCGCTTCGAAGAGGGCTTTGAAGTTCCCTTTGCCGAAACTTTTCGACCCCTCGCGTTGGATAATTTCGAAGAAAAGTGTTGGGCGATCTTGAACAGGCTTGGTGAAGATTTGAAGCATGTAACCTTCGTCATCACGATCTACCAAGATACCTAGTTCTGCCAACGCCGACATGTCTTCGCGAATCTTGCCGACTCGCTGTGGCAGGAGGTCATAGTAAGTCTGCGGTACGCGTAAGAATGACACATCGTTCGCTTTGAGTGCTCGCACGGTGGCGATGATGTCGTTCGTCGTCAAAGCGATATGTTGAACGCCCGCCCCGCCGTAGAAGTCGATGTACTCCTCGATTTGGCTTTTGCGACGACCGTGTGCGGGTTCGTTGATCGGGAATTTTATTCTCCCGCGACCTCCTTGTACGACTTTGGACATGAGTGCCGAGTACTCTGTCGAAATATCGTTGTCGTCGAAGGACACGAGCTGCTCGAACCCGAGGACTTTACGATAGAATTCCACCCACTCATTCATTTTGCCTTCTTCGACATTTCCAACGATGTGGTCGATCGAAAGCAATCCTGTTGTGTGGTATGTCGCGGGATTGTAGCGAGAAGGATCAATGGGATCGAAACCGGGAGCAAATGCTCCGTTATACCGGTCACGATTCACGAACGTATGTGTCGTATCACCATAAGCGCGGATCGTAGCAAACTCGTAAACTCCAAATTGATCTTCCAAAATCGTGTGGCCTCGCACACCCGTCGCGCCTCGCTCAACGGCCAAGTTATACGATTTGCGAACATCATCCACTTGCAAAGCGATGTCGGTAACGCCATCGCCATGCAAATTCAGTCGCTGGCTTTCGGGATGACTTGCTTTTAAAGGTGAAATGAGGACGAACGTGATGCCGCCCTGCTTCAATACGTAACCCGCTTCGTGTTTAACCTTTGTTTCCAATCCCGCGTAGGCTACCACGTCAAAGCCATAAGCGTTACGGTAAAAGTAAGCCGATTGACGTGCATTGCCTACAAAGAAACGAACGTGATCGATCTTGCGGATTGGGATTTCTTCAACGGTCATTTGTTGGACTCCGATTTTTTTCGCCAGCGAAGAGAAAAGGGATATGCGAAAAATTGTACGCTCGTCGAATTAGTTTCGTTCATTATAGGCGATGGCATCGCTTGACTGATAGGTGCCGGGCACAATCGATAGCGACCAAGTTTGATTTCGATTTACTAAGGAATTGAGTCGAATTTAAGCTCTTGAAAGAACTGCAGTGAGTGCGGATTGGCAAGTGCGCCTTCATTTCGGATGGGTGTTTGATTGATCGCATTCCGGACGGCGATCTCTGATAGTTTTCCGCTGATCGTGCGTGGAAAATCGGGAGCGGCGTACAAATACTGTGGTACGTGACGTGGCGAACATTTCTCACGGATGCGTTTGCACAAATTCTGCCGCAGTTCTTCTGTCAATTCGCAACGCTCGCGCATACGAACGAACAAAACGATTTGTTCGTCGCCGTTTTGTCGTAGTGCGGTTGCTAAAGCCTCTTGGACTTCGGCAAACGATTCGATCTGCTGATAAATCTCCGCAGTACCAATTCGAACTCCGCCAGGATTCAGTGTTGCATCCGAGCGGCCGTGAATGACCAATCCACCACTTACCGTTTCCTCAGCCCAATCGCCATGGCACCACACGTTGTCGTACACAGCAAAATAGGATGCTAGATACTTTTGTTTTGACGGATCATTCCAAAAGCCGATGGGCATGGAGGGGAAAGCAGCTTGACAAACTAATTCGCCCGATAGCTCAACAACAGGTTGGCCTTGTTCGTCAAAAATTGCGACGTCCATTCCCAAACCCTTGGCTTGCAATTCCCCACGATGGACCGGCAAGATTGGGCAACCCAACGCAAAGCAGGAAACGATGTCCGTTCCACCCGAAATCGACGCCAAGCACACGTCGGACTTGATTGATGCGTAAATGTAATCATAGGTTTCGGGCAACAACGGCGAGCCAGTAGATAGCACACATTTGAGCTTGGACAAAGAAAATTCGTTGGTCACTTGTGCGTGCTCTTTATCGAGTGTCGCAAAATATTTCGCACTGGCTCCAAAATGCGTCACTGCGTTTTCATCACAAATACGGAACAGACTTCGCCAATCCGGGAAGAACGGGGAGCCGTCGTATAGCACGGCCGTGGCATCCGAAGCCAGAACGGTTGCAAGCCAGTTCCACATCATCCAGCCGGTTGTCGTGAAGTACATCAGCCGATCGCCATCGTGAATATCGCTGTGAAGCTGATGTTCTTTAAGATGCTGCAGAAGAGTGCCACCTGCTCCATGAACGATGCATTTCGGAGCCCCCGTCGTTCCAGAAGAATACAAGATGAACACTGGATGATCGAACGGAAATGTTTCGAATCGAATCGGTTTGCTAGGACGCTCGACGATTTCGGTGTAGCTATCAACGTCGACAGTGTCGAAACCGTTTAAGTCCTCCTTGGAAGTAACGTTTGCCAAAACAACTCGTTTCACCGAGTCAAGTCGTGACAGCAATCGTTGAACGCGTTCCCATGGCGCGATGGACTTGCCGTTGTATTGGCATCTGGTTGTGGTGACAAGTATTTTTGGTTCAATTTGCGAAAAGCGATCTACGATGGCGTCGTCACCAAAGTCTGGCGAACAGCTTGACCAGATAGCACCCAATGAAGTAGTCGCCAACATGACCACGATGGCTTCCAAACGATTTGGCAAAACGGCAGCTACGCGATCGCCCGCGACAATGCCCGACTCGCTTAAGTAACCTACCATGCGGCTCACTAGGTCCAACAGTTTACCGCGACTAACGATTTGCGTTGTTCCTTGTTCGTCGCAAGCAACGATGGCTGGCGAAGCGGCGTAAATCGGGTTGCTGCAACGACCAGGCTTCAAAAGATTTTCTGCAAAGTTCAAACGAGAATCCGGAAACCATTTGGTTTCCGTCATATGCGATCCCGGGATCACGTAACGAGTGCCCTTTTCGCCGATGACTTCGCAAAAGTCCCAGACCGTCGACCAGAACTCGCCCGGGAAATTGACGGATTCGCGATGTAGTTCGGAATAATTGGCAAAGCGTGCGCGACCGAGGCGCTTGCCAAATTCCTCTGCAAACGCAGTCATTCGGCTGTTAGAAATACGGGCAGGCGATGGGGTCCAAAGAATTTTTGACATGTTGTTCAACGATGCAAGTAATCCGTTTACTAACACAAGGCGACTGAGATCGTCGATTGTGACATAATGAAGTCAGCTTCGGAATCCCTTGATCATTTCCCCGTGTAACGAAATTTCTCTGTGTAACGAAAACTACGTAGAATGCTATTGCGCGGTTGCGATCGCGTTAAATAATTGAATAATTGGTCTACGCTTTTCTTTCTACCAATTCAGATGAGTGCAGGGAATTCATGTCAAACGCCTACATTATTGCCGCATCGCGAACACCCGTGGGAAAGTATCTCGGAGGTTTGTCTTCGTTAAAAGCAGTCGAACTGGGTGCGGCTGCAATCCGAGAGACAATCGCAAGGTCCGCTGTCGAGCCGGCGCTTGTCGATCAAGTCATCATGGGGCAAGTTGTCTCTGCCGGATGCGGTCAAGCACCTGCTCGCCAGGCGAGCATGCTGGGCGGCCTATCGCCATCGATTGGAGCGGTGACCGTCAACAAAGTCTGCGGATCGGGACTTTATTCTGTGATGCTGGCCGATATGGCGATTCGCTGCGGTGAGTACCGATGTGTTGTCGCTGGTGGTATGGAAAGCATGAGCACTGCGCCGCACCTATTGCGAGGCGGCCGAAGCGGCTGGAAATACGGTAACCAATCGTTGCTCGACGCGGTTGATTTGGACGGATTGCGCTGCTCGCATGGCGACGCTGCGATGGGTTGCTATGCGGAATCGACCGCCATGAAGGAATCCATTTCGCGTGCAGATCAAGATCATTGGGCAGTTCAGAGCCATCGCCGAGCCATCACCGCGCAGGACGCCGGCCATTTCGACAAAGAAACCATTGCCATGGCAGTCCAAGTCGGCAAGCAGACACAAACCGTAGCCCGAGACGAAAGCCCCCGCCGCGATAGCACTCCAGAATCCCTTGCCAAACTGTCTGCTGCGTTTGCCAGGGACGGGACGGTTACTGCGGGCAACGCATCGCCACTCAGCGATGGCGGTGCTGCGGTTTTGGTTGTTGATGATTCTTTATCAACCAGCTCAACCGCCGAATGGAAATTCCGAATTGTTGGTCACTCGAACTTTGCGGGAGAGCCGAGTCAGCTTTTTGTCGCTCCGGTTGGCGCGGTCAATCGACTTTTGGCGAAAACCAAGATGCAGGTGCAAGACGTGGATTTGTTTGAATTAAACGAAGCATTCGCTTCGCAGACGATCGCTTGTCAAAGACAGCTAAGCATCGATTCCGACCGTCTCAATATTCATGGCGGAGCAATTGCCATTGGTCATCCGCTTGGATGCAGCGGCACTCGAGTACTTGTCACTTTGATCCACAATTTGCTCGCTACGAACAAATCGATAGGAGTCGCATCCCTGTGCCTCGGCGGAGGTGAAGCTGTTGCGATGATGATCGAACGAGTTAGCTAAGAAGGGCTCTCTGTAGCGTTTCGCGTCTGCTGGTAGTTTCACCTTGCAAACTACCAGCACGAAGAAGTACATGACTTGCGCTCTTGTCACGAAATACTACAAACGGCCGGCGTTGTTAATGGATTCAAAGACGTCGTTTGCCATTTCGCGATACAGAGTTTCATTCGTATCGTTGGTGTCGCCGTCGCCGGTCATGTCAAAGAGCAAACCATTCGTCGAGCGAGCATTCACCGCAAGCAACAAGTCGAGTACTTGAACTTGAGAGTGATTTGCGACGCCAAACGCAGCTCCTCTGGTACCGATATCAACAGTACGCATCCCCAGGCCATCGGCGGTGACGTTGAAACCGAACGACGATGCCGCATTTCCTGCGAGACTCGAATTGGTTACATAAACAGCCAATGCCGTTGCGAG
>JANMNK010000822.1:0-5668 GCA_031373875.1 Pirellulaceae bacterium
TGATTTGCTCGACTTCCTCATCACCTGGCGGGGCAAAGTCACGCGCAAAGCCAGCGGCATGGTCACCGCGGCCCGCGGCCTTTTCCTCGGGAAGGAAAACAACCGACTCCTGTTGCGGTAACTTAATTCGAGAAAAGTAAATCGAACCAAGCACGGCAACCGTAATGCCTACGATCAACACCATGCTGATTAGCAAACTCGAAACGCGATCGATCAAATGCGTACGCAAGACGTCGAATTCGCGTGGCGTATGGATCATGTCTGTGGTTTGTTGTTCCATAGTCAATTCTCAGATCACGTGTGGATAAAGGAGTTTGAAACAGACACGATAAACAGGATTCTGCGAGCGTTGAGTATTTGAATCCAATTAACTGGACTTTCCAAGCGACACAATTCAAAAATCCATCCTAATTGGTAGCCGTTGCGATAAATAGATTCTTCGCTAACCCCCACAGATTTTGTATCTATAGTCCATGGCAGGACTGAACCGACTAATCCGAAATATCAAGACGAGATTCAAAACAAGCGTGTTAGATCCGAAAGGCGTTTATCCCGGCTCTAACCTTCAATTGCAAATACGTAATCGGGCCGAACTGAACGAAACCAAGCTTTCCATTTTTCAATAGAGACGCCTCGCTCCGATTTTGTAAAGTGTCGGCTTTCACCAGTTAAGTCAGGTAAATAGCGAGTATCTAGCTGCCTGGACAAAATCCTAAGGGAATTTTCGGCGTTCAAGCAAACTTCGCGATCGCCGTCGTCGAGGGCAAAAATCAGACTTGGAACGAAATCCATATCATCCCCTCTGCCAAGGAGCTTGGCGGCTGCGCGACGAGCTTTGACATCCCTTGACCGCAACAAACGCGACAAGCGATTCAGTTGTTCTTTGCGCCCCCGAGGATCTTTTTCCAACTTGAGTCTATCCGTAACTACCACTTCTTGAACCTTCGTTGGATCTTCGGATTCAAGCAGTTTCAGAATCTCCTCGAACGAAGATATCTTGGCGTTGTCGACAATCTTTCCATCCATTTCCGAAATGTCGGAAACATCCTCGGGCAATCCTATGCCACCACGCACGAGACCTTCGTTAAGCGAACCAATGGCTTTTTGAGTTGCGCGGGTCAAATACAAAATCGCAAAAGCAGTTGCCAACTCCGGTGGACAGTGGTCTGCATCTGTATTGGAATCAATCCCCCACCCGCCGGATGCGTGCTGGTTCTTGAGCATTTCTTCAACGCCGATGTTGTACCAAGTTGGGCTCTTCTCTGGACGACCTTTGGCAATTTCATGAAATGATCGAAATCGCTCTTCGGCATAACGGTAATAGTAATGCCAGTCCATGCCTGCTGGACGTTGATAGGCGTGGATATTATGCCAACTCACCCCTAACTCAACGGACTCGTCCGTATCACCACGATCCATGGTGGTGGATCGAAAACTATCGGCGTTCTCCAATATCTGGCGAAAAGCCTTTGGAATATCGGGCTCTTGTGCATCGGCTTTACGATTTCGGTAGAAGCCTAAAAAATCGCCAGCGATTAATAGCGAACCCAGACCTGCCGCAGACAGCGAATGCGTCAAAGGATTTTGTGATTCTCGACCGGCTACTTTATTTATCCCTTGATATCCCCAACCGCCTTCGGGGTCCTGGACGTCCATCAAAAAGCGAGCGGTTCTCTCCACAGGTTCTGGATCGATTGGGATACCCATCTGATCAAGTGTCCAGAGAGCAAGTATTCCGTATTGTGTTTGCGAAATATCACCCTGCTTACTTCGATCCGCCCCCGAGGCCGCATCCACAAATCCGTTCAGGTACCCCCAGCCACCAAAATTGCGCTCGTAGCGCACGAGCAAGTCCCGAGCAACCAAACACTGGGGACGATAGCGGTCGCCATCTACGGTTGCTAAGAGAATTGCGGCAACCGAAATCTCATAAAAGTATTTTTCATTCGAACGACGAACGATATCATTGTCGGCTTCGTCTAGCAAAGCCACGGCGCGATTAACTCCGCGCTGAACAACCGGTAGCGTTGCATCATCGCGAACCTTGAAAGTCGCGTAAGCGGCTAAAATGGGTGTACCGATCTCGAACATGCCGGACGCACCCCGGCCTTCGGTTGGATTTTCTAAGAACGCGACGCCCTTATTGATCATCTCCTGTACAACGGGATGATCCGGATAGTAATCCTCCGCCCAAGATGAGCGTGGCAGACAACTTGACCAAGCAAATACCCCGAGGCAAACAACCGGAATCCACGTTTTCATCGATTTTTCCTTATCGCCATTCCCTCGAACCATTTCTTTCCAGGATAGCCTAATTCGGTACTTTCCGCAAAGCAAAACCGAAGGTAAAACCCGATCGGCTGGACTCTTTCCGTTCGAAAAATAAAAACGACTCTCCGCCACGAAAACGAGAAAAAAGCCTTTCCCGAATTGACAGTCATGGCCATCAGAAACTAGCATTTGACTTCCCGAGGTGTGACGATCGCGTCCTAACCGTCGCGATCCCCTCGCCTCCGGCCAGATAGCTCAGTTGGTAGAGCAGAGGACTGAAAATCCTCGTGTCGCTGGTTCGATTCCAGTTCTGGCCACTTTATTCTTCTTGGGCGATCTTCTGTTTTAGCCCAATTCCGCGACTTTTGGCGGCTTCTTTTGGTCTCGTTTCGTATGATTCGAGATGCTCTCGGCAATCTGCTGGCTCTTGGTAACTCAAGTTTCCAGTCCAGTTTAGAAAAAATCGAATTCCTAGGTTCCCTTGACCAGACGTGTCAAATCACCGGGCGATAATGTTTATATCGAGTTCAAAACCCCTCTGTGGCTTGTGAGAGGCTAATGAGTTCGGTAGTATTCATGCGTATACATCCGCAGGTATGTACCCGCATGCTGCCAACGATGTTGGCGAAATAGATTGACCGTCGACCTGGCAAGGACTGTTCCTTCAAAAACGTTTAGATTTTTTACATAGCGAGCGAGAACATGGCGAAGAAGAAAGTTGAAAAAGCAGTAAGTGAACAGCAAACCGGTTTGGACGCACTCTATAAGCGAGAGCCTGGTCTAAAAACTGCAATGCAGCAGATTGAAAAGCAATTCGGCGAAGGTTCGATTATGCCTTTGGGTGGCGAATCCCACCTCAAGATCGATGGCATCCCAACCGGCTCCTTGTCATTAGATTTGGCGTTGGGGGGGATTGGTATCCCTCGCGGTCGTATCATCGAGATCTTTGGCCCTGAATCTAGCGGTAAGACCACTTGCGCTTTGCACATTTGCGCTGAAGCGCAAAAGAAAGGTGGTATCGCAGCAATCATCGACGCCGAACACGCTTTCGATCCAAGCTGGGGTAAAAAGATCGGTGTCGAACTCGATACCCTGTTGGTCAGCCAACCAAGCAGTGGTGAAGAGGCCATGCAGATCACCGAAATGTTGGTCAAGAGCAACGCTGTCGATGTCATCGTAATCGACTCGGTCGCAGCTTTGGTTCCCAAGCAAGAACTGGAAGGCGAAATCGGGGATTCGCATATCGGGTTACAAGCTCGATTGATGAGTCAGTCGATGCGAAAATTGACTGGCGCAATCGCTCGAAGCAAGACCGCTGTCATTTTCATCAACCAGATCCGCAAAAAGATCGGCGTGATGTTCGGCAGTCCCGAAACGACCCCAGGTGGTCGCGCTTTGAAGTTTTATGCTTCTTGCCGTATCGATGTTCGACGCATTGGTGCCTTGAAAGACGGCGAAGAAACCGTCGGCCAACGTGTTCGATGCAAGATCGTCAAGAACAAAGTTGCCCCTCCGTTCCGAATCGCCGAATTCGATATGATGCACGACCGTGGCATCAGTTACGAAGGCGATTTGCTGGACTTGGGAACGACCCTCAAAGTCGTCAATCGCAGCGGTGCTTGGTTCAAATACGGTGAAACGTATCTCGGCCAAGGCAAGGAAAAGGCTCGTAATTTCTTGATCGAAAATCCAAACATCGCAGAAGAAATTCGGTTGCAAGTTATCGCTTCGGGCAACGTACCTCTCGAAGGCGTCGCTGCTGAATCGGAAGAAACCGAAGCGGTAGCGGATAGCTGATTCACATCGAAAAGCCAATTTAGCAACGCGATGAACACGTCAAGCACTTTCACTCATCGCGTAAATACTGAGGCTTTCAGGTTAATTAACTTAATGCATTTGAAAGCGGGGATTTGGGTAGCCATACCCAGATCCGCCGCTTATTTGCTTTGATATGTAAGCTCGGGTATGATCGAAACCGTCGCTTCAGGAACAGTCGGCGGCTTGTTATTTGTATATGCTTTACCTCCGTCACGAAGCGAATGTTCGTTTTACAATTTGCTCGTACAATTTTCTCGTACATAGCGATGATGCAAAAACCATATCTGCCAATTTGGGTTTATTGGACAGCGATCCATATGGTTGCTCTTTGCATGGTCGTCGTCTTTGCATCCGGCCTGAGCGGCCAAGACGATCAATCCGATAGCTTGTCGGCTTCCCAATCCGATGCAGACCGGTTCCTAAAGGCAATGGAATTGAAAGTCGAGCAAGTGATCGACAAATCGGCTCGGTCAGTAGTTGCTATCGCACGCGTCGAACGGCAAAGCAACCAACGTCAACAAGCTTTTCAATTCCAACTGGGGTTTCCCAACACGATCCCGCGAAACGTTTCTCCCGAAGACCCGGATTTTGTTCCCAGCGGATTCGGAACTGGTCTCGTTTGGGATTCGGACGGCACGATCGTTACCGCTTACCATGTGCTCGACGATCCGCGCAAGAACGATTACTTCGTTTGGTATATGGACCGCCCCTACCCTGCCAAAGTCGTCGCGACGCCAGCCGAAGTTCGCGCTGGCGATCCGTACTCTGACTTAGCCGTTCTCAAAATAAACGCGGTCGGTATTCCTGCGATGGAGTTTGCCGAACCAGCGGAATTGACTAAAGGTCAGCTCGTTGTTCATCTTGGTAATCCCTACGCGATCGCAAGGGATGGAAAGGTGAGTGCGACTTGGGGGTTGATCTCCAATCTCAAACGCCCTGTCACGGCTGACTTGCAAGCAGCCAAGGATGCTTCGTTCGAAAAAGGCTCACTGCATCACTATGGAACGCTGATTGAAACCGACGCACAACTTGAGTTGGGTTCCAGCGGCGGTGCCTTGATCAACCTCGATGGCAAGTGTATCGGTATGACGGTTTCCTATGCAGCGATCGATGGCTATGAACGACAAGGCGGATTTGCTATCCCGATCGACGATTCCTTTCGACGCGTTGTGGATACGCTTAAGCAAGGCAAACAACCGACTTTTGGATTCCTGGGAATCCAACCAGAAAATTTGCCGGCTTCTGATCGGTCACGCGGAGTACTGGGTGCCCGTGTTTCGGCAGTGGTTCGCGGAATGCCAGGTGATCTTGCTGGCCTTCGAGAGGGTGACATTGTCAGCGAAGTCAACGGCGTGCTGATCGAAAATCGTGATGGTCTGTTTCGAGAACTGAGCCGTCATCATCCCGAATCTCAAATCGCGCTGACTGTTCTTCGACGAGCAAATGTTGGGAACAGAATCGATACCTTGAAACTGAACGCCAAGCTTAGCAAGAAATTCATTGCCACCAACCGACCCGCGTACTCAAGCGAGTCGGAGTCCTTGTGGCGAGGTTTGCAAGTCGAATATGCAACTGCTTT
>JANMNK010000834.1:0-5390 GCA_031373875.1 Pirellulaceae bacterium
ACATGGCGAATATCAATTTCGGTATTCATGCGCGTCAGCGCCACTGCCGCGCCTGGACTAGCGCCCCGACGTAAATAGCTGGCCCACCAAGTTCGAAAAGCCGGATCAGCCGCCACACTTGGCGCACGGTCTTCCAAGCCAACCGGGCCACCCCAATGATTTCTGATCTCCTCTAGAAAAAGATCGCGTTGCGCTTCCGTTGGCCCCCAAGGATAGCCCTCCCCACGCAAGCGCCGCGCATAGCTACCCATCATCGCCAACGCAATCGTTCGCTCAGGATAAGTTGCAGCAAATAGCGAGCACATCGGGCCGCCTTCGGACACTCCACACAGAACCGCACGTTTTGAGCCCGCAGCATCCATGACAGCCCGAACGTCATCCATCCGTTGCTCGAGGGTCGGCAACTGATTGATCGGAACGCGATCCGACAATCCCGTACCGCGTTTATCGAAAAGGATGACTCGCGAAAATTTTGCAAGTCGATTTAAGAAACTGGCGAAGGTCGGTTCTTTCCAAAACCACTCCAAATGCGAAACCCAACCCATGACGAAAACCAAGTCAATCGGTCCGTTCCCAAACATTTGCCAAGCGATATTTAAATCGCCGCTCAACGTATATCGAACTACAGGCGTATCGACGGCAGTCAGCGATTGTGCGGAATCCGTCCCCTCTGCTCGCTTTACAATGCTGGTCGTTGTGGCTTCCAGTGCGATTGCCGTTTGGATGTCTGAGTTACCTTGGATCTGCCTGAGTGTCGCCAATAATTCGCTGGAACTCGGTCGCTGATTCTTGTCTTTATTAAGACATTTTAGCAGTACTCGATTGAGATCTGTGGGTACGGAAATTTGGCAATCGGCCAAAGGTCGTGGCGCTCTATCCAAAATCGCAGCCATCACCTCGCAATCCGAATCGGCGCGAAAGGGATGATCGCCAGACAGCATTTGAAATAAAACGATACCGAAGCTAAAAATATCGGATCTCTCGTCGACGACTTGCCCACGAGTTTGTTCAGGCGACATGTAACGCATGGTTCCCATGACCAGTCCCGCTTGGGAGGTCGTTCGAAAGGCAAACTTGGAGAAAGGCTGACTGCTATTGATCGACGGAGGGTCGATCAAGAATTTTGCCAATCCAAAATCGAGCACCTTAATGAGCCCATCTTCGCGCAGCATAATATTGTCGGGTTTTAGATCGCGATGAATGACACCAATCGAATGCGCCGCCGCCATGGCACTTGCAATTTGGATGGCGTAATCCAGCGAGTATTTAAGGGAGAATCGACTGCCCTCTAATGCTTGACTAAGAGATATCCCCGGAATGAATTCCGTGGCAATAAAGTGAATACCATCTGCGTCGCCAACTTCATAGATCGTCAAAATGTTCGGGTGATTCAGCGTGCTGGCGGTGCGCGCCTCGCGCTGAAAACGGCTTAACCATTGCGAGTCTCGTGATCGAGACGGAGCTAGTATTTTAACCGCAACAGGTCGACCAAGCCGAAGGTCCTTGGCCAGATAAACAATCCCCATCCCGCCTCGACCTAGCTCTTCAAGCAACTCGTAGGACCCAATGACGGAGTGTAGCGGCAGTACAGCTTCGATCGGTGTCGCTGTTCGTTGGATCGGAGCAACGATCGGAGTTTCCAGAAAATCACTCGACGCAAAATGTGCGTCCAGCAACCCACGAACTTCCTCCTCCAGTTCTGGATGTTCCGAAAAAACCTGACGCAGGAATTTGTCAATTTCCGACGTCGAATCTAGCTCGAGTGCATGTAGGAATACTTGTTCGACATTCACCACAGAATCTTTTTCATTTAAGGAGGTTTTGAACTATTTTTATCGGAGGTCTCTTCCAAGTTGTACCGCTGACAGTGTCTAAAGCGCTAAAAGATTGCGATGCGCTCCACAAATTCCGAAAAACAATTTGGTTTGCAAAATTCCCGCGATTTAACACACTGGGTTAGGCTTGGCATGTCGCAGAGAATGGATTCTCCTGACGTCCCCTGCCGCTGATCGATGATTTCACAAGGGGATATCACAATTGCGAACCGATGCGTCGAAACAGCCAAGCTCGAGCGTATGTCCAATGTCGATGAGCGGTTGTTCGCGAAATATCGAGAACTTCGCAGGCTTCCTCGATCGTCATCCCGCCAAAGTAACGCATTACGACCAATCGAGCTTTCACCGGATCTTCCGTCGCTAATTCTTCGAGAGCATGATCAAGCTCGATCAGAAGGTCTTGATCGAGGTCCGCTCCTAAAGTTTCCAACTCGACCTGAACACGATGATATTCGCCCCCCCGTTTAATTCGTTTTCTACGCCGAGCGTTATCAACCAAGATGCGCCGCATCACTTCGGCAGCGACAGCGATGAAATGATTTGGCGACTCCCAAGCCGTGGGGACGGATTCTCGCGAAAGACGTAGATAGGCTTCGTGAACCAATGCTGTCGGTTGAATCGTCAGCCCGCTTGGTTCATGGCGTAGTTTTGCCGCTGCTATGGACCTCAACTGGTCATAAACTTCCTGAAAAATACCGTCGATAGGTTCTACGGAACCGTCCTTATCAACGATCTTTTTATCGGGTAATTGTTCCGACATGTGATTCCTCAAATGGTCGGCAGTGTCTTGTCGAGCAAACCATAAACCATCCTCCGCCGTCGCGTCGCCGACGACCATACTATGCCGTAAACTTCATTGATCGTGAGTTTAACATCGCCTCCGTTGTAACGCGAATTGTATTTCCCTTAAAACTTAGAAATGTGTGCCACAAAAGCGAATTAATGGCACTAGCAAATCGCAATGGTGCTGTGTTTTGATTGCGCGGACGTCCCATCCGCAAAAAACCTAGAGCATGCGGGCGAGACGTCCGCGCACCGACTCTCGTTCTGAAGTTGGACAAAGTACAAGTCCCGAAATCAAACCGCGTTTCCAGCGAATCTGCAAGTTTCCAAATCAAATCAAAACCGTTGATTCGATTGATTCGCCTTTAAATACAAAGTAAGACGTCAAAGAGTCCGCCCCGATGCGTGGTGTGATTTCCCGCCCTGATTGACTTTCGAACCGCCGCTTTGTCTGATAATAACCTGGGTTCGACGAAATTAGGTTTTTCCAAAAGGGATTTTTATGATTACCAGTTTTCAATTATTAAGCCGATGTGGTTTATTGTTAATCGGACTATCGTGCGTGTTTTTTCACGGCAACGTTATCTTGGCAGCAGACGGTGATTGGCCAAGGTGGCGAGGGATCAACAATGACGGGATGTCCGCTGAAAAAGGCCTGCTGAAACAATGGCCAGAGGGCGGGCCACCTATAGCTTGGAAAAGCAAAGGTCTCGGCGGCGGCTTTTCTAGTCTCTCTGTGGTTGGTGACCGAATGTTCACAATGGGAGTCATGGACGGCGGCAGTCATTTGCTTTGCGTGAGTCGCAAGGACGGTTCGATCCTATGGAATGCAAAGTTCGGGGGCGGCGAACCCAATTGCACTCCGACTGTCGATGGCAACAGCGTTTATGCAGTTAGCCGAGATGGCGAGTTGGCGTGCGTGAACGTTGCTGACGGCAAAATCGTTTGGCAAAAGAGTTTTAAAAAGGAGTTTGGCGGGAGCGAGCCAGGGTGGGGTTATTCCGAATCACCATTGATCGACGGCGACGTTCTGGTCTGTACACCGGGGAGCATGGAAGCCCATATGGTCGGCTTGAATAAAACCACCGGGGCCGTCCTTTGGAAAGCAGCCCTCGATAGCAAACTGCAATTGAAAGGCCACGGTGGAGCGGGCTATTCCTCTCCTGTTATCAGCAATGGTGGCGGGCTTAAACAATATGTTACGTTGACTGGAAAAGGTGTCGTGAGCGTTGACGCCAAGTCAGGCAAAATCGTTTGGATCTACGACAAGATCTCCAATGGAACCGCCAATATCCCGACGCCAATCGTCTTCAAAGATTACATCCTTTGTTCAAGCGGGTACGGCGACGGTGGGACCGCCTTAATCAAGTTGGTGAAGAGGGGCAAAACAGTTGGATGGGACGAAGTCTACTACTTTGCGGCAAACGAAATGCAAAACCATCACGGCGGGATGATTCTGCTCGACGGATTCGTCTACATGGGACACGGGCACAATAACGGATTCCCACTGTGCTTCAATTTGATGACTGGAAAAGATGCTTGGCGACCCGGGCGCGGTCCTGGTCGAGAGTCAGCCGCAGTTGCATACGCGGATGGCCATCTGTATTTCCGTTACCAAGACGGGACCATGGCTTTGATTCAAGCAACACCTAGCGAATATCGTGTAAAAGGCCAATTCGAATTGGCGACTCACAATCGCGAAAGCTGGCCGCATCCGGTCATCGCGGGCGGCATGATGTACATTCGCGATCAAGATGACTTGACTGCGTATGACCTTCGCGCGAAATAGTCGGTCGGTGATAAATAGACTGATTTGGTCTTAATATTTACTGCGAACGCAGTTTCGAACGAGAAAGTTTCAAAAGAGCATTGAGCACCTTGCGTGTTCAATGCTCTTAACTTTTTGTCTCCACAACCCCGTAGAACGTTCCCATTGGCCCATTCAAAAATCTTCGAAAGACAGTTTGCGTCCGCACCCTACACAACCCCACCTTCATTCCGTTCGGGCCAATGGGCCCAAACTACATTCGCAGGGACTAAGATGTCTGTTTTTGGGCCTCGCCAAATCTCAAACCGTCGCGTCCCATTTTTGGTTACTCGATATAGCTTTGCTACGACTATTTATTGACCAGACCGACAAAAATTTCCCAGTCAATCCTATTTGGTGGTAAGTTGCTTCAACTCAGACGTAATGACCTCGAGGTTTGTTGCTGAGGAAGGGAATTGCGATTAGAATTCCCTTTCCCAAGTTTCGCGGGCGTCGAATCAGCCTTTCTCGGACGTTCGTTATATTCCTTGCTACACAGGAACCATCATGGTACGGATCGGAACTGCCTTTCAAACCATGCGTTGGATCACCGCCAACGCGACCTTGTTTGCTTTCTTGTTTCTTGCAGCGACCGGCTGTGATTCGAAACGACCTGCGGCGACTCCAGGTGCGAATTCGGACAGCGGCTCGAATGTTGCGGGCAAGACGGATACTTCCAAGAGACGTGTTGTGTTTTTGATCAATACGGACGATCCGTTTTGGGATGCATGTCGCCAAGGACTAAAAGAAGGCGAGAAGACTTTCAAGTTGAACGAAGCTGGCCTCGTCGCCGAAATGGAAGTTCCGGATGGGACTCTAAAAGGCCAAATAGACAAACTTCGACAACTCGCCAGTCAGAAGGACGTTGCAGCAATCGCTTTGTCCGCAATCTCCGCTGACAATCCATCGATCGCTGCCGAATTGGATAGCTTGAATAAGAGAGGCGTCAAAGTCATCACTGTCGA
>JANMNK010000849.1:0-1530 GCA_031373875.1 Pirellulaceae bacterium
CTTGGCCAGTACGGGAATCACGAAGGAAGCAACGCCTTGTTGTCATTCTAGCGGTCATGCTCCGACTGCGAGCTCACAGCCAAAGTTTGAGGGTTCACCGATCAAGATGGTCGATCCGCCGCCAGCCCCAGGTGCGATCTACACTTGCCCAATGCATCCTCAGATCGAACAAGTTGGTCCCGGCGATTGCCCGATTTGCGGTATGGATTTAGAACCAAAGATTGTCCATGGGACGAACGAGGATGACGATGCGCAGTATAAAAATATGTCGCGACGATTTTGGGTCGGCGTCGCGTTGTCCGTTCCGCTGCTGCTGATCACTATGGGACCAATGGTGGGCCTACGGACGATGGATTGGTTATCGATGGAAATAGCAGGCTGGATACAACTTGCTTTGGCCACGCCCGTGGTTTTCTGGTGTGGCTGGCCGCTGTTGGTTCGAGGGGTGAAGTCGTTTAGATCAATGAACTTGAATATGTTTTCACTGATCGCTGTCGGAACCCTGGCTGCGTTTCTCTTCAGCCTGTTCGTCGTCATCGTTCCGAGTTGGATTCCTGCTGCTTTCTATGAGAATGGGCACCCTCCACTGTATTTTGAAGCAGCTGCGGTCATCATTACTCTTGTTCTGTTTGGGCAAGTGTTGGAGCTTCGCGCTAGACAGCAGACAGGTGGGGCCATTCGCGAACTAATGAAGCTGGCCCCAGAGATTGCACATCGCATTTCACCTCAAGGCGAGGATGATGTCGCCTTGAATACTGTAGTGAAAGGGGATCGATTGCGGGTTCGTCCTGGTGAAAAAATGCCAGTTGATGGACGAGTGCTCAGTGGTTCAAGTAGTGTCGATGAGTCGATGTTGACTGGCGAACCGAATCCTGTGTCAAAGTCAGAAGGCGATGTAGTAACCGGTGGGACATTAAACCAAACCGGAGCGCTCGTCGTCGAAGCGGTCAGCGTTGGAAACGAATCGGTATTGAGTCGCATTGTCCAGAGGGTTGCGGATGCACAGCGCAGTCGCGCTCCGATTCAAAAACTGGTTGACGTCGTGGCGGCTTACTTTGTGCCTGCGGTGATGGCTTGCTCTGTTTTGGCATTTATAGGGTGGGCAATCCTTGGCCCTGAGCCAAGACTAGCACATGCCTTCGTCGCAGCAGTTGCGGTGCTGATCATCGCGTGTCCATGTGCACTTGGCTTGGCGACTCCGATGTCGGTAATGGTGGGCGTCGGACGTGGCGCGAAAAACGGTGTGTTGATCAAGAATGCAGAGGCTCTCGAGGTTATTGAAAAAATTGACACAGTTGTTGTTGATAAAACTGGAACGCTCACCCAAGGGCGGCCCGAGGTCACGGCGATCGAGACTTTTGGCGACTGGAAAGACAACGAAGTCTTAAGACTTGCTGGAGCGGTAGAAAATCAAAGCGAGCATCCATTGGCTCAAGCCGTCTTGCGTCGACTTAAGGTAGACCAACTTACCTCTAAGGAAGCAACCGATTTCAAAAGTATCACCGGAGGTGGAGTCCGGGCGACTGTCGA
>JANMNK010000504.1:0-3382 GCA_031373875.1 Pirellulaceae bacterium
ATGATGCGGGAGGCAATCAGCTTTCGGTGCGAGACCCGAACAACGTGGGTGCGGACATGGTTTACGACAATCTAGGTCGCAATACGCAGAGAACGGATACGGTCAGTGATGTGACCAAGACCGAATATGACCGTTCTGGCAATGCGATCAAACAGATCGATGCCAAGAACAAGAATACGCTGATCGCCTTCGATGCACGAGGACGCCGCAAGTCGACCACCGATCGCATCAGCGCCGCAACCCAGTTCAGCTACAACGCGGGCGGGCAATTGTTATCCTTGACCGATGCCGAAAGTCAAACCACGAGCTATACCTACGATACTCGTGGAGCCAAGTTGACCGAACAATATCCCGATCATACGGGCGGAACGCCTGGTCAGGCGACCTATGGCATCGTGACCTTCGTTTACGATGCTGCTGGCCGAACGCTTCGCAAGCAAGATCAGCTTGGCGATACCTGCACGTTCAACTACGACTTGGCCGGTCGTATGACCGGCCGCAACTATCGAACAGCCGCCAATAGTCCATCAGGCACAATCGCCGATAGCGACACGTTTACGTTCGATCGCGCAAGTCGAATGTTGACCGCAGTCAACGGCCGTTACACGAACACAGTCGCGTACGCTTACGATAACATCGGCCGTAAAGTCAGCGAAGCGCTGACCATCTCGGGCCAGACCTACACGATTGGAACGGCTTACAATGCTCGCAACGAGTTGACGGCGATGACCTATCCGGACAGTTCGACCTCAACGAGGTCCTATCATGCAACCGGCGCCCTCAACCAGTTAACGCTGGACGGTGCGACGATCAGCACGCGAAGTTACGACGCTGGAACTCGGCTAACCAGTGAAGCACTTGGAAACGGCATCACCGAGTCACGAAGCTATCGCAACGACAACTTGCTGTCGACGATCAGCTACTCCAACTCCAGCATCGGCGATCTAAGCTACACTTGGGATGCGAACAAGAACAAGACATCCGAGTCGATCACCGGAGTCATGAGCGGCTATGGCTTCACATCCGCCGGGACAAGCTACGACTTCGAAGATCGCTTGGTCGGTTACTCTCGCGCCGCCACCAGTGGTCCAGCGCAGTTGGCCCAAAGTTGGAATCTAACTTCGGTCGGAGACTGGAATTCAACCGCCATCAACGGCACGGTTCAGAATCGAACCCATGGCCCGACCCATGAGCTGCTCACCGCAGGCGGCCAAAACGTCACGCATGACGTCAAAGGCAACATGACCAGCATCCCGGCCAATCTGCGCGAAGCGGGTGCATCCACCGCCATGAATCTCGCCTGGGACTTCGATAACAAGCTTAAGTCAGCCGATATCGATGCCAATAGCTCGGGGGAGGTCAGCTTCCAATATGACGCACTAGGACGCCGTGTTGCCCGAACAGGCAGTAGTGGTTCATGGGTGTTCGTCCAATCAGGACAACAAACTATTGCTGATTACGTCATCGGAAATGCACCAAGCGCTTCCCTTTATCGATATATCTATGCGACCTACATTGATGAACCGGTAGTCCGCAAAGGCAACGGAACTGGCGGAACTATTTACTTCTATCACCGCAATCAACAGTATACGATCCACACCATCACGAATTCCGCTGGTACTGTTATTGAGCGATATGCCTACACTGCATATGGTCAACCGACCATCCTCGATTCCTCGGCCAGCACGATATCAACATCAGCCATTGGAAACCGATACAGCTACACAGGAAGGGAATGGGACCAAACCGTTGGACTGCATCACTTTCGTGCTAGGTGGACCAGTGGCGTTATGGGGAGATTCATTTCAAGAGATCCACTGCAAGTTCGTGTAAGTCGAGTTCGACTGTATCTTTTATTGGGATCTATGGCCTTAAATCGGATTGACCCGCGAGGACTAATAGAAATAATCATAGACCACAATACTACAATTCCTCCAAAAATGTCGGGCTGTTATTGTCACGCAGATTGTGAGTCCATGAAACCTGACGATGTTACGGTCTTGCCAACATGGCCTGGAGATAATAAATCTTGCATCGTTAAGTTCAGTTGCCAACGATGTAGGAGGGAGGGAGAAGGTGGGGTTATTCCGCATTCACCATCGCCAATACCTAACCCGGATTACCCTAGTCCAGACGGTTCAGCACCGGAATTTATTCGAGGAAACATTTTTGAAGTTACTCTTTGCGACAGAGGAATTGAAACCTGCTCGAGTTATACCGATGTTATCGAACATGAGCTCGTGCACGCTAAAGATTTTTGTAATCCATTTCAATATCCAAAATATCCCGATATTGTTGGAGACTGGGATCAATATGAAAAATGTATGTTCGAAGAGCGTAGAGCCTACCGACGCGAGTGCGAGAATGCGCATCCAGGCAATGTTGAAGAAATCGACAAATGCGTTGAAGAAAGAGCTGATGAAAGTTGCAGGGACCGCAATCAAGCATAACTTTATGGCAACTACAAATAAGTCGTTGATTGCAATTGTGGTTGCATTGTGCATGACACGCTGTGAATGTTTTGGTAATGACAAATTTCGAATATCTGTGGTTGGCGATTACTCATTTGACAAAACAGTACAATGGGGTTCGCTCTCGCCGGCGGTGCGCACATATGAAATGTCAAGATCATTTTCTACGATCGATCAGCAGTGGTTCATAATCCTAGTTCGAGAACTAGAGAGTGATCTTAAATCCAGAGAGTATTCAATAAGAGACTGGAGATTAATTGCCTTCAACAAGGAGGAGAATATTCTCAAAGAATTTCGTGTGGATAAACCAATTGGTACTTTTGCTCACACGTTGAGCGCACCATTGGCGAATGGAAATATCATCACCATTGTCGAAAAGACGATAGGAAACGAAGTAGAACTACTAGCATTCGAAGTCGATTTTGACAACGACTCGTTTGTGGAAATCGACAAAAACCGACTTGGAGTTTTCCAGGAACTCCGACCTTCCCTTTGGAGTGGTTTTCTGAATATGAATGTTCTACCGCATCCGAGGAGGCAGTTCGAAAGCCTTGCAGTCATCGACTCAAGCTTCGTGTCTCGATTTTATACTCCAGATCCTTTTGGCAAGAATCGGAGCGTTACTAAGGGATTCAGAGAGAACTCCTGGATTATCGTCGACAGTAGAAAGTTCATTCGCGAGGTTGATTTTACAAAGGGAAATACTCTTTGGTCCTATACCAATCTTGAATTAGCCTCGTTTGTGGGAAATGAAAGTCTTAGTGAGCCATTCATTTGGACAGCCTATGCTTATCGCTCGCCAACCCATGGAATTCCGGTTTATGTGGCACTCGGAACCGAAATGCTTATTACCTGCATTGCTCCAGATGGATCATTGATTAATCATGGAAAAAAACCACTCAAATTTCCGC
>JANMNK010000872.1:0-2697 GCA_031373875.1 Pirellulaceae bacterium
TGTACTGCTGACAGCTTAGCACGGCCCAATGGGGTCATGCTACTGAGAAATGCAGTGAACATGGTGGCAAGTTGTACTGCAGACAGCTTAGCACGGCCCAATGGGGCCATGCTACTGAGAAATGCAGTGAACATATGGAGGCAAGTTGTATTGCAGATAGTTTGCACGGCCCAATGGGGCCATGCTACTGAGTGGGTGAGTACCCTAAATGCGGTTTGCTTCGCTGACAATTTCCGCTGCCATGCAACTCTCGCCTCGATTTCGTTTCCCCAACGTAACACAGCAGCCAAAGGCTAGCTGATTCGATCTTTGTCCAACCAGGAACGCGTGAAATGTCGAAAGTGCCGTCTAAAGAAAACACGAATTACCACGATAAAGCGACTTCTATGCCAGCAGCACCATCTCGCCGCAATTTTATGCAGTCAAGCCTTGCTGTCGGCGCGGTCGCCACATCGAGTTTTTTGACCCGAACTGTACACGCAGCCGGTAGCGATATTTTGAAAGTCGGCTTGGTGGGTTGCGGTGGTCGCGGACGAGGAGCGGCTGAAAACGCTGCGAACGCAGACCCCGGAGTTCGCATTACTGCCTTGGCGGATATGTTTCCGGATCGCATCGCATTAGCCAAGAGCGTGCTTCAACGTAATCTGCGAGAGCGTTTCACGGTAACCGACGACACATCGTTCGTGGGATTCGATGCTTATCAAAAAATGCTGGACTCTGGCATCGACGTAATTCTATTGGCATCTCCCCCGCATTTCCGCCCCGACCATCTCGAAGCTGCGGTGAAAGCTGGCGTGCATGTCTTCTGCGAGAAGCCCGTTGCAACGGACCCGACAGGCGTGCGACGAGTCTTGGCCGCTTGCCAAGCTGCCGAAGACAAAAAGCTCAACGTTGTCTCGGGACTTTGTTGGCGATACGACCAAGGCGTCTTGGCAACCATGCAGCAAATATTCGACGGCGCTATCGGTGACGTGATCACCGTGCAAGAAAATTACTTGACGGGCACACTGTGGCAACGGACGCGTGAGGACAATTGGACCGACATGCATTACCAGCTTGCAAACTGGCTATATTTCCGTTGGTTGAGCGGCGATCACATTGCCGAACAGTTTATTCACTCGCTTGACAAAGCACTCTGGTTGCACGGCGACAAGCCTCCGATGCAGTGCTGGGGACAAGGCGGTCGGCAAGTGCGTACGTCCGAAGATTTCGGCGACGTGTACGATCATTTCACCGTTGTTTACGAGTGGGAGGATGGTCGCAAGGTGTTTGCGTCGACGCGACAGATGACCGGTTGCTTCAACGAAACCGAAGACTTCGTTTACGGTACCAAGGGCACTGCGAAAGTTCTTGCTAATACGATTTCTGATCTTAAGGGAAATCAAAAATGGAAATTCGCAACCGCCGATGGCAGGCCAAGTCCAAGCATGTACGACTTGGAACACGTCGCGCTGTTCAAAGCGATCCGCGAAGGTCGAGCAATCAACAACGGCAAGTATATGTCCTACAGCACTCTCATGGCGATCATGGGCCGTGAAGCATGCTATTCGGGACAAGTTATCAAATGGGAAGATGCATTGAACGCCAAACAGGACTTGCGTCCAGTGGCATACGATTTCGGTCCCGCGCCAGAAGTCGTCGTTAAGAATCCAGGCAGTTACGATCTGAAGACGAACTTCTACGGTTGATCTCGGAAACAGATCGGAAAACCCGTGCAGAAAAAACCCAACGTCGCGATCGTAACGAAACGGTCGCGATCGTTACGAACTGGATGCGGGGGCTTTTGTGGGGTACGCCAAGTAACTGTCCCCCAACTCACTGTCGATGCGTTTTCGCAACGTTGCTTGTCGGCTGATACGCAGCTCAATCACAAGTTGTTGCAGACTGTTACTTTTTGACTTTAGCCTTTGCGTTTTTGCCGGGCCAGAAATTCATACATGACGAAGCTGGCTGCGTACCGGTATCTTCGCCTTCCGTTGCTGGACCTTCATCGGTTCCGTTGGTCAGCATGTTCGTCAATTGCTGAATCGAAAGTGTAATCGGTGCCTTGGGTGCTTGTTGCGAAAGAGGCACGCCATTGTTGCGCATCTCCGACATGGTCTTGTAGTCGTTAGGGATTTGGAAATACACATCGCGACCAATCGTTTCGCGTGCTTTCTTCAGACTAATCTGACCGCTTTCCAAACCGACACGATTCACGACGATCTTGACTTTCTCGCGAATGTTTTCCATTTCGTCAAAGCTCATCAGCAGCCGAACCATGTTGCGCAAACACGGCAGGTCAAGCTGTACAACGAGTAGAATCTCGTTCGCTAACTCCAACGCCGCGATATCGACTTCTGTAAATGACTTCGAAAGGTCCACGACAATGTGCGAAAACGACGCGCGCAATAGTCCGAATACCTTCCTTAAGCTATCCGCCGTAATAAGCGACACGTCCTGCAATTGAACTGGACGCGGCAGCAAATACAAACCTGACGAGTGCTTGGTCAACGACTTGCGAAGCAACTGAAAATCGAGTCGGGAGACGTTTTGAGTCACATCGACCAGACTGTAATCAGGGATAGTGTCCAAGTACACGTCCGCATCGCCGAGCGCCAAGTCCATGTCAACAAGCATGGCCGAATTTTGCGGGTTAGTGGCAAGATTACAGCCCAAGTTTACAGCCAAGGAAGTACATCCGACACCACCTGTCGC
>JANMNK010000873.1:0-2556 GCA_031373875.1 Pirellulaceae bacterium
TTCATCACCGAATGCACCTTCGGCCTTCCAATTTATCAATGGCCGTCGCAGCGTGAGATCTTTGATGAGATCAATGCGTGGTGGAAGAAGTGTCGAGCTGAAGGCCGCGTTGCAGTGCTGTTGGCGTACTCGCTTGGGAAGGCGCAGAGATTGATCGCTGGCGTTGACCCCACCATCGGGCCGATCTATTGTCATCCGTCGGTTGAACAGTTGAATCAGGACTACCGAGCCAGTGGAATTGCACTTCCGCCAACATGGCTAAAGACTCAAGCCCCGGCTCGAAAAGACTGGGGCGGCGTGTTGGTTGTCGCGCCGCCGTCGGTGGCCAATTCGGCCTGGATGAGCAAGTTCGGTCCAGCATCATTTGCGATGGCCTCAGGCTGGATGCTCACGCGAGCCACTCGCCGTTCGCAGTCGGTCGATCGCGGTTTTCCTCTTTCAGATCACGCGGATTGGCCCGGTCTTCTTAAGGCAATCGATGAAACTCAAGCCGAACAAATCCTGGTGACTCACGGCCAAACGGGACCGATGGTGCGATGGCTGAACGAACACGGCAAGAACGCGCGATCTGTGATCACTCAGTTTTCAGGCGACAAGGGAAGTGACTCGGTTGAGTCCGACGGAATGTCAGCTACGGGCGACATCGGCACCGTTGCAGCAGTCAATGAAGAGATTTTAAATTCGGCCATCAGTAACTCGGACGGAAAACATGTTGTGTTCTTTGTCGCAAGTACAAGTGAACGGTTTCTGAATCTCTTTCGTGAATCGTTGCGGCGATTCCGAGGCGATGAGTCTCTCTCAAAGCAATTGACGACAATTGTCGTTACCGACTCGATCGACTACTCAGATGTCGAGACCAAAATCTTTGTCTTACGACGGATCGCCGTTGAGGGAATCTATCCAGCAATCGACCTTGGACGATCGAGTTCTGCGTCGAACGTGGATACCCAATTATCGATTAAGCAGCAAAAGACGGTCGACGCGGCCAAACAAACCATTATCGAAGTAGTAAACGCACTGCACGAAGGCGCCGTCAAAGACCCAGATTTTGAATACAATCGGGACAGCAACAAACGTCCCTCCTTACAAGCACTTTGTTTTTTGAGTCAGCGCTTCTTCGTTGCTGAACCGTATACTGGAATGAAAGGGCAACTTTCGCCGATCAATACTACCGTTGACAAGCTGTCAGCGATACTCTCCGGGAAATTGCGAGACACGGTTGCAAGTACTCTTTTGTATACGGAATGATGAGCTGCATTTCTCTGGTCGTTGCTCTATTTTTCGACCACTTCATCGAAACGAGCCGAATAGTCCATTACGCTTCCCGCACCGCTAAAGCCGACAACGGTTTTATCCCAGGTAAGATTCTTCGAAATCAGCCGTCCTGAATCGAGGTCGAAACGGATTTGCCCGTTGCTCATTTGTTGGAGAACCTGGGCCTCGACCTCGGGTTCGGTCAGCGGCGTAAGTGGCTCGGATCGAATGGAGATTGAAGCCACACCCGCACTGACTTTTTCTAGCGTGTAGAGTTCGCGGACTTTCACATTTTTGGGTGTCCCATCCGGACGTCGAATACGAATCTCACGCGAGGTTTCCCACTGATCGCCAATATAAATGGCTTGTTCCGGCATCGGAATGGTGATGTCCCCCATCCCAAGATTGGCCCCGTGCGATTCCTCACTTCGACTCACAACTTGACCAGATGGCGAAATCGTGACAGTCGCAATCGGCTTGCCAATCGTCTCGGCGACTTTTGCAAAAATCTCAAGCGGCTGAGTGTCGGTCTTGGAGTTGTAATGGATCTCTTCGCCTTCGCCAATTCTTTGGGACATGTCGACCGAGTCGACTTGATGGACGAACGTCATATCACCATTCGACGCGACTTCGGTTACCGTCCAAACTTTTCGACTCACAGTACGCGACTGACTCGACTGCTCGACATCATTGATCTTCGTGTTTGTTTTCGCCAAATGCGTTACTTCACTGACGATCTTTGTCTTTGAAAGCAAGTTGTACCGTAACACGTATTGTTCACCGGTCGGCGCGGCCGAAGTAGGCGTTCTCTTTGTCGAGACGACCGTTGTTTTTGACTTCGGGGCTGGCTGCGAAGCAGCTTGCGATGTCACTGGCTTTGCCGCGGGTCTCGCGGCAGGTGTGACCGGATCTGTTCCAGGCTTTGCGGCTGGGGTCGGTTCCGATTTCCGCGGAGTTGTCGTCGCGCCAGAGGATCGCTTGGCGGGAATCGGCGAATTTTGTTGACCCAAGCTGAGAGAGCTCGAGATCGCAATACAAAGACACGCACCGTATATACCGATTCGAAAGCCCATGACTGGCACTCCGCAAGTTACAATGACTTCTGGCCCGCTTCCTACATCGAATGCGTGACCAGGCTGTTAAAGAAGGGGTTCTAGTCAAAATGAAAAGCGCAAGTCCAGAGCGAACAGGAATAGATCCCAGTCGCATTGCTTTTTGTCTTTTGGTCACGACGACGATCGCTTTGCATCGTCAGGTTGCAAAACCATTGAAAGAACCGAGCGTATCAGCCGAAGAATTGCC
>JANMNK010000910.1:0-4917 GCA_031373875.1 Pirellulaceae bacterium
GGATTTTAATTTTGCTTGGCTAGAAATCCTCTCGTGGTGGTGCAGGAGGAATCGGACGCTCAAACTCCATCGATTTTGAGGTTATGCGGGCGAAACGCCTTCGCGCCCCGATTTAGATGAAGAAAGAATCCTATTAGGCAAATCATAACCACCAAATAACATTTCCAAGTCGCGGTAGGCACGCAGTTTGCCTTGATAACAAAAGCAAATGAGGATGCACGCGTTATGAATTCGAAACTATTACGAAAGTGCTGCGTGTATCGGTCGAACACATAGGTAACCATCGCGATGACTTATCAAAAATTTCAAGATACCTCGCACGACGTACGTGTTGACTTGTCTCGCGCATTGCAGGATGTGGCACACAATCGTGAACTCCTCAGTGATCTGGCCAAATTTTATGCCGAAGACGCTCCGAAGATTTGCCGAGATCTAGAAATCGCCGTCGCCCAGGAATCATGGGATATAGTGACTCGACTCGCGCACTGTCTAAAGAATATGTCCTCTCAATTTCGCGCCGAGCCGACAACGTCGCTCGCTACCAAACTGGAAGATCTATCCCGCTTGCGCGCTCGAGATGAAATTACCGGGGAATTCCTCGCCAATATCTTAGAATCCGTTGATTCAGTAATTTCTGAATTACGCAAAGCCAACCTTCGCTAGTGCGTCCAAAGTAGCAGTAAAAAGTAGCAGGCAAGCTCCGCCTTGCCGTCCGCCAAGCAGCGTTTTCCAGGATTCTAGGTGAACGGCACATGGAATATGCCTACTACATTAATATTCGTCCCCTGTCCTTTCCGGCCTGCCGTTCGCCCAGCAGCATTTTCTCGGACGCTTGGTGAAGGGCACATGGAATATGCCTACTACTTTAAAATTCGCTCGCTGTTTCATTGCGGCTTTAGGTACTAGTCCCGTTCGAACAGTTCAGCAGCGTTGTTCGACCCCTCCGCTCGCTTTCCAACTCTGCAGATTTGCTCCTGCACCGACAACGCTTCACGCCTCTCAGATGCCGAGTTGATGCTATTTCGTCCAATGTGAATGGTCAGCAATCATCTAGACGACGGTCCCTCTACGGAGTTGGTATTGGACAGATCATCAAAGTCGTACAGAAACGAGCGCGTCGAAGAGTCCAATCATAAAACAACGATCGCACTGGAAAAGAAGCATCAATCTTGACCAAGCATACCACCGGATAAAAACCGGCATGGGAGTTGCTAAATAAAGCTGTCGTCCTAGGTAATTTAACCAAACTTCACTAAACACGTTAGGAAACATGAAATGAAAATTCAACGTACCCGTAAGCAACTGAATCGCACCGGAAAAGTTCGCTATGCATTGGCATTCTGGTTACTTGGTTTGCCAATTCCGCTCGTCATTCTCGCGCTACTGTTCCGCGGCTGTGATTTCTAAGTCGTTCATGACGTCAGTCAAGCATGCGGCTCTGGTGTCAAATTCAAATATGCTACTTACATAAAGCAGCCACTAAATTTTCTTTCGGCGACATTTCAATCGGAAATTCTCGCCGCAGCCGACGAGTGAATTCTTTCCGTCGGCGTTCTCCGCTCAATCGAGCAACCTCCTGGCGAAAAATCATCTATCGCCAGCTTGCCTTTGAGAACTCTTTCTCGATCGTAGCAGCAGTTCTTAGGTATTTCGTAATTGGTGTGGCGCATCAGACGGCAGCATTTCGCGCTGTTTCGTTACAATGTTCGATGCATATACACAACGCAGAGTGTATGGCATAGACTCTCAACTTCCGACTACTCAGCATATAAGTGCGTTCACGCGGTCCATTAATAACTCGGATCGACAGTGGCCTTCAACGAGACTGATTCACTATGACGTAAAAAAAGTCCCCCGCAAAAAACTTGCGGGGGACTTTTTTCTATTAAAATCGTTTACTTCTGTCGGGACGTCCGTGACGAAGAATTAAACGTTTACTGACCGACTCGATCCTTCGAATTGGTGGATTACTCGTTCCGCTTCGGCTTGGCGAGTGTTGGTATTGACGGTCACGATTACGCGACCTCGATTGAATTCGCCTTCGTAATACGAAGCGTCGGTGTCAGATACACCCGCACCGATCAAAGCACCTGCAACACCAGCGGCGGCTGCACCAGTCGCTGCGCTAGCTGCGATTGCTGCCAACGTTCCGCCAGCGATAACTGGACCGATTGCTGGAAGCATGCCTGCAGCAATGCCGATGCCCCAAAGTGCACCAACGCTCAAACCTGCGAGAGCTCCCGTGGTAGCTCCTTCAGCAGCATTCTCGCCCATTTCTTCCGCATCGGTTGCACCGTCCAAAGATCCGTGCTTGGACGCAACACCGATTTGAGATTCCATGAAACCTAATCGACGTAGTTCGGTAACTGCCTTTTGTGCTTGGGCTTGGGTATCGAAAACGCCAACAACTGTATTGCCTACTTGTGTACCCATCGTTTTAAGTCCTTAATGAAAGAAGAAAAATCATCATCCGACGAGGTATGATGAAAAGCATATGCCATGCCAAAATGTTCGTGAGGAATGATTTCTGGGCACCGCATATCGTCCGCTGCACCATCGAATAAGCTGAGCATTGCGAAAGAAACACACATTTGTCCAAGAATCTTTTATTTGGAAATTTCTCTTGAACTGACCAATTGCTTATCAAGTTTTCGCAGCCACATTTGCCGCTAGCACCGTGAGAGGCAAATGAGCTACCAGCTTGACTTGCGTAAGATCAAAGTGCTTGTGAGACAGTCACTGTCTCGCGTTCGTCTAGGAATTGCGAGGGAATTGAATCTGCACTAGCGGGCCGTCTTTCCCTGGAACGGTAATTGCGTTCTAAAACAGACAAGTGCTAGATAGTGTCTGCGGCAGCGAGAGTTTATCGAAAATAAGGTACGCAACAAATGTTAGGTCGTATGGATTGTTCTGGTTTGACAGACATCGGAAAAAAGCGAGATGTCAATCAAGATCACTTTTTAATTGCCGACTTGAATAAGTCGTTACGCGTCCACGAAACGAGCCTAGGGCTAAACTACCAAACGCGGCTTTTTGGCGGCTCGCAAGGCAAGCTTCTGATGGTTGCTGACGGGATGGGAGGTCATCAGAGCGGTGAACGAGCAAGTATGCTGGCCATCGATGGTGTTGTGTCCTACGTCCTTGAGTCACTCACATGGATGTCGCGACTCGACGATCGCAAACGCGATTTTGAAACGGAACTCATCGGCGCTTTGGACGCAGGGCAAAAACTTATTCAACGAGAGTCCGAAGCAATGCCTGCTCGCCGAGGAATGGGCACTACGCTGACGCTTGCATACATTTATTGGCCTAAGATGTACGTCGTTCATGCCGGCGATAGCCGATGCTACCGACTAAGCCAAGGGAAACTCGAGCAGCTAACTTCCGATCACACAATGGCAGCATTAAGCGAAAAAGGAAAAGATGTCGCTACAGACGACGCTGAAATTGTCAAACCAATGAGTCATGTGCTGTACAGTGCATTGGGTGGAAATGGCGATGGGCTATATCCGGACGTCGGCCGATATGACTTGGCGATCGGCGATGCGATTCTATTATGCACCGATGGACTCACACGCCACGTCAGTGCTCGAACAATTCGTGAACAACTCAGTTCTCAGGATAGCGCGAAAACGACTTGCCAAAAACTCGTGCAATTAGCAATCGATGGCGGGGGTGCAGACAATATCACAGTCGTTGTAGCCAAGTTCCGCGAAACGGATGAGACCCTGTGCGAGGAAGTCGAATGCTTAGGCGAAGAGGAAGCTGCGAAAAGCAAAACCATTACTGCCGATGAAGACACCCTCGATTCCCCCGTTGCAGTTTCCAGCGAAGAAACCAGACCCATCCGCTAGATGCGTCCCCGGGGATCTCGCAACTCCTAAATCCGTTGCAAACTGCGTAATATCGCATCTTTTCGAGTCCAAATTCTTCGAGCCCCCGTTCTTCGGGCGTCTTGCCAAAGTGCGAACAGAATTTATCGACGTGCCAAGTGTACGAGTCGATAGTGCTGGCGGCCAAGTTGCGAATCTGCATGTCTTGGACCATACAGCTGATGTACGGATTAAGACGGCGATCGTAAGAGGTGTCATGGAACAAGTCCCCTCGAACACGTTGGGTCATTGAATACGACCCAATATTTTGTCGCACGACACAACCGTGGCTCACAGGACAACTTGGCGCGAGCAGAATGCAAGTGAATCTCAAAAAATTTTCCGAAGTCCGCATCCAAAATCGGCTCACCGCTCACATCGCCAACAATCAACCCAACGCATCGCCGCGCGCCTCGAACATGTCGTCGTTAGAGCGCGCCCACATTCCAAAGCCCCTCAAGAACAAAATCGCAGTCGGCTTAGTTCGATCCAACGCACTTTCGGAACAGATCGCTCGCAGACCGAGTTGCTCAACACAACCCCCAAAGCCTAGCCTTCCCCCGATTCTTTCCCCTATCGTCATCCCCCCGCTGCACCCAAGCAGCGTCCAATAGTACGGATCACGATAAGAAAAGAATCCCCGAAAAAAAATCCTGCCAACTTCTACCCCAGATACCCCTACGTACTATTGACGCAAAGGGCCATAAAGATGTTCGGCCACTACGGTTCCTTTGACTTGAGTCGTCACAGCCTGAACTTCTCAAATGTCTTGCCGTTGAACTTGTACGCCCCGGCTTCTTGTGTACCGAGCCAAAAGACACCTTGATTGTCTTTATGAATGGAGAAAAGAGTAATAGTTTCATCGCCATCCTCAACAGAGTAATGGGTGATGCTCTTCCCGTCATATCGCCAAACTCCTTCCCCATACGTCGCCATCCATAATGCACCGGTACTATCTACGGTGCTTGACATGATGCCGCCGAAAGGTTCTCTGTTTGGATCATTTGCGTCGCGGAGTCCATCCACTTTCCTGAACTTCGGCCCA
>JANMNK010000920.1:0-3594 GCA_031373875.1 Pirellulaceae bacterium
TCCGCCAAATACCGCGTGTGAGCCAACACATTGCGGACAATTTCATCGAGCCCTACTTGTCCGACCTTGGACTGCATGTCGGTAACCAAGAACTGAAGATCGGCGACCCCGCGTTTTGCTGCGGGTGGTAAATTTGCAATCGTTTCGGGCTGGCTCAATACTTCCCACATCGGCTTGCCCTGGCTCACGGCGGCGTTCATCAATGTTTCAACGCTTTTGTCACCGAGGCCGCGGGCGGGGGTATTGATAATTCGGAGCAAAGAGACTTCGTCGATGGGCGAGTCGATAATACGGAGGTAGGCCAATACGTCGCGGACTTCTTTACGATCGAAAAAGGATTGGCTACCTTTTAGGATGTACGGTACTTTGGCTTTGCGAAGCTCGATTTCGAAGACGCGCGGTTGTTCATTTGTTCGAAACAAAATCGCAAAGTCGGCTGGTCTGAGTTGATTTTCATTCGCCAGACGACGGGCGATCTCTTGGGCGACTCCTTCGGCTTCTTCGGTTTCGGATTCGAACTGCAAGATTCGCGGAGCGGGGCCTTGGCCGCGACAAGGGCGAAGGACTTTGTCGTGCCGATGTTTGTTGAATCGTATGAGTGTGTTCGCCATCTCCACAATTGCGCCGGATGAACGATAATTTTCCTCCAAGCGAACGACGACCGCTTCGGGCCAGTCCCGCCGAAAGCCGAGGATGTGTTGCACTTCGGCTCCACGCCATCCGTAGATCGATTGATCGTCGTCACCCACAACGCAGAGATTGCGATGGCCTTGGGCAAGGCACTTGATGATGCGATATTGTGAGCCGTTCGTGTCTTGGTATTCATCGACCATGATATAGTCGAAACGCCCCGCTTCGGCTTGTCGGACTTCTTCGTGCTGAGTTAGCAACTCTTCGGTGTTGAGCAGCAAGTCATCAAAGTCCATCGCGCCGGCAAGCTTGATCGCGCGTTGATAACGTCGGTAACCGCTTGCAGCTAGATGTTCTTTATCAGTCTTAGCTGCTTGGGCGGCGGATTCTTGAGAGATGCCCGCGTTTTTCCATCGACCGACGATTCCCAAGAAGTCGCTCGGCTTGAGAACTTCGTTATGAATTCGCAAGTCGCGTAGGACGCCTCGAGCGACGCTTTCCTGCTCACCGCGATCGTAAATCGCGAACTTGGCAGGATATCCGAGAACGTTCGCGTGTCGGCGAAGAATCTGAACACAGTTAGCGTGGAAAGTACCAATGACGGGCTTATTCTCGTCCGAGAACCGCGATTTGCGTCCACCCCCAAGTTGATGGGAAATGCGTTCCTGCATTTCTTGGGCAGCTTTGTTCGTAAACGTTACTGCCAGAATTCGGTTTGGGGCGACTTTGTGGCGGATTAGGTTCGCCGTACGAAAGGTAATTACACGGGTTTTCCCAGATCCTGCCCCGGCCAGCACCAAAAGGGGGCCAGAAAGGGAGTTTACAGCTTGCTGTTGAGCGGGGTTCAGGTCCATCGGCATAGTTTAGCTGATGTTACCCGGTTCCCATGACTCGAAAAGGCCAGATTTGGGGTCGACGAACTGAAGGTCGGTAGCTATTTTGGTTCGTTCGTAATCGGGCGGTCCAGGCAAACTGGCAGGCCTTTTCACCATCTGAATCCCGCAATCCTTGATTTGAATTTAGAAACACTATGTACGCGATTATCGCCGACGGCGGACGTCAATATAAAGTTGCTCCAGGACAAATTTTGGACATCGATTTCCGCGAGTCCTCCACCGACGGAGACAGCGTGACATTTGATCACGTGTTGGCCGTTCAATCGGAAAGTGGTCTGAAGTTGGGCAAACCAACGGTTGCAGGTGCTACGGTAACTGCAAAGGTCATGGGCGTTGAAAAGGGCGAGAAACTGTACATCCAGAAATTCCGCCGACGTAAGAATTTCGACAAGCGAACGGGTCATCGCCAACTGTATACCCGCATTCAGATCGATCAAATTTCTGGCTAAAACGCTGGGAATACCAACTTAAAATCGTCATCGATTTGTTGGTTATCGAAATCATTAAATGCAATGTTGAGGGGCACAATCCATGGATTGATGCCCTTTTTCGTTTAGGCATTCGCGTCGGTCAGACCAACGCCGGCGATTGAAGATTCACTCATCGAGCTGGGCCCAGTTGCTGTTACATTGGACCGGTTTCGCGCGGCACTAAAACGAATAAAGGCACGCATATGCGTGCCTTTACTTTTGTTGGTCGATGTCAAACAAACCAGATGCTTAGCGTTTGGTACGCTTGCTCTTGGCATTGCCTTGTCGAACTTTGTAGCGAGGATTGCTTTTGCAAATCACGTAGATTCGTCCGCGACGACGTACCACTTGGCAGTCGGGATGACGAAATTTCAGGGCACCGATTGAAGATACAACTTTCATTTTTCCCTCACTATATCCAAAAATCCAGGCGGTTCTTGACTCGCGTTCCGAACCCCGGCATATATCCTAGTAATTGAGTGAACCGCGTATTCTAACGATCGAATCCCAGGCTGCAACCGCAATTCTCGGCTGGAAGCCCGCAACTTCACAAGGTTTTTAATATGAAAGTCGCTTATTTCGACTGTTTTTCGGGGATTGCGGGCGACATGACCCTCGCCGCTCTGGTCGACGCTGGCGCTTCGCTGGACCGCGTCAAGCAAGCTTTGCATTCCATGGGCCTTGGCCATGTCAGCCTCAGAATCGAAAACGTTCATAAGAACGGTTTTCGGGCTTCAAAACTTGTCATTGAATCGCCACTGGAACATGTCCATCGCCACTTGAACGACATTGAGACCCTGATTGAACGCGGCCGATTTAGCGCCGACGCAAAGCTGACTGCGAAATCGATTTTTCGGAGGATTGCGAAAGCCGAAGCCAAGGTCCACGGCGAATCGATTCACGACATTCACTTTCACGAAGTCGGTGCCATTGATTCGATCGCCGATATCGTCGGAGTCTCTGTGGCCTTTCACGAGCTTGAAATCGATCAAGTCATCTCGTCGCCTGTTCCGGTTGGTTGTGGGAAGGTAAAGATTGCTCATGGCATCGTCAGCGTCCCCGCACCAGCGACGATGGAATTACTCAAGGGCATACCGATTGCCGAATGTAAAATTCGCGCGGAACTGACCACACCTACCGGGGCTGCAATTCTGGCGGAGTTCGCTTCGAGATTTGGCCCTTTGCCAAGCATGCAAATTGAGTCAATTGGTACCGGAGCAGGAACTGCGAACTTCAAGAATCGTCCCAACGTGCTCCGCGTGTTGATCGGAGAACTGGCAAATACAGAAATCGGCAATGATGCAGTCGTCGTCCTTGAGACGAATCTGGATGACATCAGCGGCGAGCAAATTGGTTATGCCGTCGAGCAGCTATGGAAAGCCGGCGCGCTCGAAGTATTTACGACGCCGATCCAGATGAAAAAACATCGCCCGGGCACGTTGCTGACCGTGATCGCTCGCCCCGAGGACAAGGAATCGTTCGAGTCCCTGATCTTTGATGAGACGGGTACACTGGGTATTCGCCATGAACTACGGGGCCGCACTACGCTTCCCAGAAAGATTATCGATGTATCGACTCCATGGGGAATCGTTCGCGGC
>JANMNK010000921.1:0-2663 GCA_031373875.1 Pirellulaceae bacterium
AACCGGTGACGGCCATCGCGTGATTGAAGTATCTCCGGCCAAGGAGATTGTTTGGCAAGTTTCCGAGCGCGATTTGCCCGGCGTTCAACTGGCATGGGTGACGATGGTCGACCGCCTGTCTAATGGAAATACTTGGATCGTCAATTGCCATGCGGGAGCAGAGAATCCACAGGTGGTCGAAGTAAGTCCCAACAAGAAGGTTGTTTGGAGCTTTCGCGATTTCGATCGCTTTGGAAATGCACTTCCCGTAGCTATTCCTGCAGCCCCTTGAAATCCGAAACGGTTTCTTCGGAATGACGAGAATTACTGATCGATTCGTCAGCGCGATCTTTCGGTCGATCCAACCCGAGGAGCAAATCATGGACAACGCGTTCTTGCTCGGGTGTGAGGGGGCCTAAATTTTTCGCACGAGCAATGAGGCGTATCACTTCTTCAGAGTCCGATGAATTGGCACACGAAATGGCCGCTTCGATAAATGCGGTAATGGCACGCCTTTGGGAGCCGGCGGCTACCAAGTGTTCTCCAATTTGATTCCAAGGCGTGCTCGTTTCGCGACTAAGTACTTGAACCCAGCGATTGTGGCGACGAGCGACACGATCCTGAGGTGTTATGCGAATGATGCGTTCCCGCATGGAATCGTGCAACAGATCAACGCTCAAGTCCGGCCAAATACCATGCCATCGAATCCAACCCGCTGAAGCCAATTCCCCAAGAACGGGTAACAACAAATCCGGCCCCACTCGACTCGCCATTTGAAGTTGTGAAAAAGTAGCAGGAGCCATAGCCACCGCCATCAACTGGAGAATCTGTTGATGAGGTTTTTCAAGCCGTTGAAAACGAAACTCAGTCGGGTCAGAACTTTCTAAAGCAACGATGCGTTGGCCCCATTGGTCCGGACTGATGCCCGAGTCGAGCAATATGCGAAGCAACTCGACCATGAACTGAGGTTTGCCATGACAAGCCTTCGCAAGTAGTCGTGCGCAGTTTGCCACATCCAATTCGCTCAAGCCGACTTGCGAGAGTAATGATGAAGCCATCGAGTGGCTATCACTTTCATCAAGCGATGCTAAACCGATTTCGAATACTTTGGGACCTGTCGGACTGTGTTTCAGTTTATCGATCCACTTCCTAAGATTTCCCAAACTATCTTCTTTGGGTTCCAAGTCAGATCGCAGCGCAATGGCTATCAATATGTTTGAGCTCGACGCATTCGACAGTATTTCGAACAGCGCCTGCAAACTATGAGGGTCGGTCCACTGGAAATCGTCCAAAGCAAGTATGACTTGTTTTTGTTCGCTCAATCGCACGAGTAACTGAAGGAAGTGGCGGGCTCCATCTTCTAAAGCAGCGTTCGGATGCCCTTGGGATTTGGCGTACGTAGCTGGCGTGGAGGGGATTTCAATCAACTGCAAGATTTGAGGAAAGGCTAGAGAAATGCTCTCTAATTGTTCAGGAGATACCAACTCATTCAGTTTCAGGTGTTTGGGTGTTTGCGCCACAAAACTCTGAACGAGCAGATTGATCATGCCGCAACGTGCGATGTCTTGTCGAAATCCCGAGGCACGAATTACAACTCGGTTGGTGGACTGCAGTTGTCGGGTCCATTCGGCCAGCAACCGACTGCGTCCAATTCCGACCGGTCCATGAACGATGACCAGTTGCGGACATTTGCAATCGTCGTCAGCAATTGCTGTTAGCTGTTCCAGTTTGGATTCTTGACCAAAGAATTCCGTCATGCCGTCCAAGGCCACGTGTGGCAAAGCGATGTGCGACGAACTGTGAAGAGCGGCAAAAACGGCTGGAGCCCAAGGTCGTCGTGCCGGGTCGAACGAAAGTAATTGTTGGCAAACGTCGCAAACCGCAACAGGACAGTCTTGCGATCGAAGCAGGGATTCGTCCTCAGGCGACAAATCGACATATTCGCTCCGATCACCAACAGCAAACGGAAGTTTACCAGTGATTAGTTCGAACAGAACCACACCGAAACTATACCAATCGCTCGCCGTGGTGGGCGATTGACGTGCCAGTATTTCAGGCGCCAAATAAGCCAGTGTCCCAGCCAATCGATCACCATCAACACGGGAAATAGGGTGTAACTCGGGATCGACAAAGCTGGCCAAGCCGAAATCCAACAAGACCGCGCGATTTCTCGCCACCACGATGTTGCTACATTTGATGTCGGCGTGCACAATGCCACGTGAGTGCAAGTATTGGATAGCGCTAGCCACCTGAGACATGCGAGCTTGGAATTGGTCCCAACGATTCGAGTCGACTTGAGTGATCCACCAATTATGCAACTTGCGTCCGTTGATCAACTCCATGGAAAAATAGCGAACCTGGTCGTCGTTGAATGCTTCAAATAATTTGACAAGGTTCGGATGATCGAGAGTCGCCAATGCTCGGAATTCTTCGTTGAATCGATATACACTCCAAGAATCGAGCCGACGTGTGACTTTGACGGCAATAATCGCTCCCGTCCGCAAATCAAACGCTCGAAATACGGTTCCCATACCTCCCGAACCAATCACACTCAGTAACTGAAAACACCCAAGGATGCGCGGCAGTTTCCAGTTGGGGAGAGGTTCGCTATTCTGGTCAATGATCGTACTGTTGGTCTTGCAGACATCCTTCTTTTCTCGTTCGACCACAGGACCGCGATTGAT
>JANMNK010000925.1:0-4365 GCA_031373875.1 Pirellulaceae bacterium
GGCCATAGAATAATTGCCGCGCGATGATACCAACGTTCCAAAGTCATCCCTGCATTGCCTGTATAGCCTTCGAAATCCTCGCGGCTTGGGCCTGTTTCCGTCAACGCATCCTGTGGGACGATCTCGTTTTCTTCCAAGGGAATCTTTCCAAAGGAAACTTTCTTGCCTTGACGGTTAGACCAGTGATTGGCGGTCAAGCTACATTCGTAGATCTCGCCCATGGTATGCTCAGGGTTACAGTTAGAATCTGTGTCGACGTCTTCATCATCGTCATATTCACTATAAGAGTAACGGCGACTTGAACCATAACCATAATCATCATATCCGCCCTCGGCGGCTCCACTTTGCCAAAGTGTGACCAAAGCCAAGTACGCATCGCAATCGGCCTTTTCGGCCGCATCCCATAAAATATTCGCTTTCGCCAAGTCGACGCCTTTCAGTCTATCGATCGATAATCCCGATTGTGTATAGCGATGCTCCAACATGACGGCAAGTTTCTTTGGGGCGGGATCCTCCCCGTCCGATTCGCGCTCCCAACTGGAGAGTACCTTTGCGATTTGCTCGGTAGTATCTTCAAAGTCAGGGGCAGCAATCGCTATTTTGCTCCGTGGCTTTGCGAGAACGAGATTGTAAGTCAAGCAAAGTCGATGTCCGCTGAGTAGCGGTTTCACTTCGTGTTGGCAGTCTGCATAAAATGCGGCGTAATCGGCCTCCAATCCCGATGCAGCTCCAGGCATAGTAATGACTTCTTGGTGGCCTTGATGAGAAATCACGAGTTCGCCACCGCTGTGCTTTGACGGCAAATTGATCACCAGCGTAGCGACCATTCGATCGAGTTTTTCGCCATCGCGATGTGGTAGAAAGAAGCCTCCCTTTTCATAGACGAGTAACTTATAAAGATGTGCGGCTAAGGTCTTTTTGGGTAGACCGAGCCGGTCTTCAACTTCGCGAAGAATCGACTCAATCGTTGCCTCCCATTTTGGATTCTTCAGTGAAAAATACTCGGGATCCAGCTCCCAAACTTTCCGAACCTTGGTATCGATAACCGTTTCAGTTCCTTTTCCATAGGGAGCCTGCTTGCAAACCTTGATCAAGCGCTTAGCTTCTGCCGCCGACATAGGAAGCCCGATGTCGCCAAGTTTGTCCACATACAATCCGGGAAGCGTACTTGGACATTGCCCGCTCGTGCAAAATTCTGCCGGGCGGTCGATCTGCGTCACGATGTCAATCAGCTTGGTTGCCATCGACTTGGGTCGCAATTGTCGTTCATTTGTTCGATTTCGCATAAGTTGGCTTCTTTGGTTGACGACGCAAATATGGAGACAAAAAAGAAGTATACCTTCCGTAACCCGCTGATTGAACCGGTATTACACCGCACCAATGCCAAGATTAATGTCGGCTATCGAATTAGCGTCCAAGTCGGCTTGGACGTAGGTAAGCAACGAGCGAGATCGCATGGGGTCAAAATTCGCACGAAGGAAAACACGCCACCGAATGTAGTTGTTCTGCGAGAAAAATCGTTTCCGAGATGCATCAGCTCTTTTCCTTCGGCTGAAGATGGTCAGTAGCGAGAGCTGAAATGCAAGTCTATTGAACTGCTTGATTGGACGGCTCGGCAGATAAAGAACGGCAAGCGTGGCTCAACGCCCAAGTCCGCGAAACCGATCTTCGAGCGGCTTGGAATTAGCGGCAAAGTCTGGAGCGAACTGGTGAAGAAATTCAGACGCATAATTATGACCGTGGCCGGCAAGCCGCAAGAAATCGACTCCCACCGCTCCCGCTCCGGTGGCCGTCGCTACAAAGACAAATCCAAAGCCCGCGAACTGCTGGCGGCATAAAGCATCGCGAGAAGTTCTCCTGCGGTGCATTGAACCTTGGCTGCAAGGTGACAGAATACTTTTAGCACCGCATAGCCAAAGTCATCCTCTGTCGATCACTTTCGCACCCAGCCACGATGAATTCCATCAAAGACTCACTCGCGACAACATCGCAGCCTACTAGCCATCCACGGAACAACCAGAGGCGTTCGGGAACTTGCAATTGCGTTTCTTTTGCTGGATGTTTTGGTAGAATGATAAGAACGTGTATCCCCGCAGATCCGCCCGATTGATTTTTGGTTGAAGCCATTCGTTGGCGCTGTTGCCCATCATTTTGGGAGAAATTTTTTGTGTGTTGTGAGGGAGGGCGGCAGCGAGATTATTCTTATGGAGTTCTATTATGAAATTTCAGGCATGTGTGCACGCATTAGTGTATTTAGCTTTTGCCTGTGGTGCTGTTTATTCGCAGGAGAAGGATGAAGATGATCAGTCGCATACGTTTCTGAAGGGAGCATGGAAGCGTGTCTTCACGGAGGAGACAACTGAAATCAATCGGGCTTTAAGGTACAGCGGCATTGTCGAAGGCTGTCTAGAGGTAACGACTCCAAAATGGCGGCGATTGTGCATTGCTGCAGATGACGAGTGGTTCAAGGTAGCGCCAAAGGGACGGCCCGATTTTCCGAAATGGTTTCATTCAAACTACAAGTTCTCCGAGATTTGCACTACGTTCTGCCAAACTGAAAAAGGGATAATCGTTGCCGACGCCGTCCAGATCGAAGCCTTCATTCGTATCACCTGTTTTGAAAAAGGAAACGAATTGGAGATTCCGAAATGGAGCAAGAAAATTGACATACATCCCGGCGTATCGAATGGTCCCTCTCATCATAGATGCGAGATTTTCTCCTTAGGAACTCAATTTGTTGTGTTTGGTGGGCATTCCCCATTGTTTTATTTGTTGCTGTGTGATGAGAGTACTGGTGATGTAAAATTGCATATGGTGAATTGCTTCCTCTCAGATGCCAGTCGCTGAAGCCATCCTGGAGCATCAGCGTAAATTTAATTGCCCCCCAGTGCAGAAATGAGTGTCGCCGTTTTTAGGCTTGAGCACTTAAGTTTTTTTGGCTCAGGAATCGAAGTGCCGTCCTTCTATTGCGAATCCCAGGGCGCAATCGGCTCGGCATCGGTCACGGTCAATTCCGAAGATGAAGTCTCTTTCTCGATCACGGATTCGGCGGGACGAAGCGTCATGTCGGGGAAACTCGCCCATCACAAGGGAACGGCCAATGCACCGCTGACTTGGTCCTGCCAGCCTTACGATAGCACTTCAAATCTGGCTGGATACGGAACATTGAACAATAAAGACACATCGTATTAATAACTGCGTTCCGGTGGACGTAGCTACAAAGCCAAACCCAAAGCCCGCGAATTGCTGGCGGCATAACGCTTAGTCCAACAGTTCTCCAGCAGTGCATTGAACCTTGGCTGCCGGATGACAGAATGCTTTTGGTACCGAATCGCCAAAGTCATCTTCTGTCAATTACTTTCGCACCCAGCCAAGATGAATTCGATCAAAGACTCGCTCGCGAAAGTTTCGCAGCCTACTAGCCATCCACCGAACAACCAACGGTGATCAGGAGCTTACAATTGTGTTTCCTTTACGCGATTTATTGATAGACTAACACGCATGTGTGTCCCCGAGATATCGTGTGTCGCTAAACCAAAAAAATCGGCGATTGCAATTACAATGCGAAGCAAGCCTCCACCCCACAAGTGTCTTCTGAGCTTGGGGGAATCGCAGCAAAATAAGTAAACGCCAAACAGAATTAGGGAACTGAAATCGAGCCTAAGAGAATTTGCTCCCCTTCTCTTCGGTACTCCGAGGAGAAGGGGCAGGGGGATGAGGAGTCCTTATATATTCGAAGCGAACCACTGTTGCGTGCGCGTAGCGCGATCCAATACAGTTTGCAAGCCAGTGTAGTAGAGTCCCCATACCACCGGACAATTTGTCTTGGCGGATCATTCGCATCTGGCGACGAGGCCAAACTAGGTTCCGGCCTCAACATGAACTTGGAGCGTTCTTTTCTTACTCACCAGCAAAACTTTTTATAGAGTGCGATGAATTACGCAATGGGGCAGAACAATGCAGCACTTAGATCCACAAGTGCACTCAATCGCTAAACAAGTTTTCGAAGTCTACCGATTTTCCAAGCAACAAATCTTTGTACGAAACCGTTCATGTAATACTAAGGATCGTTGAAGCGATTGTCGTTTGGAGAGGTTAATCAAAGACTCCTCATCCCCCTGCCCCTTTTCCTCGGAGTACCGAGGAGAAGGGGAGATATGAGCCGGAGTTAATCGACGTATTCATCCTACGATAACAACACTTTACCATCACCCTCATCCAAGTCTCACTTTCATATTACAACAACGCTTCACCATCGCCCACAACAACGCTTTCCCATGTTCCGAACAATAGGGGCACATCATATTAATGACTGCGTTCCGGTGGACGTTGCTACAAAGCCAAATCTAAAGCCCGCGAATTGCT
>JANMNK010000929.1:0-2323 GCA_031373875.1 Pirellulaceae bacterium
TGGGTTGGAAATATTGAGCGCGTAGATCCTTCTGCGGAAATCGAGGATCAGAAAGCTTATTTCGTTGCCGAATTTCGAGTCGACAACCGGGACGGTCTGTTGCGTCCGGGCATGAAAGGGCTAGTTCGTCTGCACGGTGGCTACCGCTCAATTGGCTGGATGCTATTTCGCACTCCCTATCATTGGCTACAACATCAATGGATTTGGTAGCGATAAGGTAAATCGAAATGCAAATGCCGACTTTCAAATTGCGGGATGATATTCGTTTGCGACCGCAGACGTTCGGTGACCAACTGCGCTATGTCGTCGAAGACCCAGTCTCCGCAAAGTTTTACCGCATTGGTCGACGCGAGTATTTGATCGCATCGGCTATGGACGGAAAACGAAACTTGGGTGCTGTTTTACAATTCGCCAAGGCTTCCGCCCCCGAACTGAGTTGGAGCGAATTACACACCGATAAAGCTGTCCGGTGGCTTGCTGGATCGGGACTGTTAATCACCGACAGTGAGAAACAGAATGCGCCCGCTGGCCGAAAGATCAATAAGCCGCGAGGAGTGGATCCTTTCTTTTTTCGTATTCCATTTATTCCGGGACCGCTGATGGAGTCGATCGCCCGTCGATTGACATGGCTGTTCTCGCCGTTTATGGCTGCCGCATCAGCAATCGTCGCTGCCGTTGCAGTCTTGCTACTCATGAGCGATTTCCAGAGATTCGCGGCCTTCAGCTCCGAGCTTTTTGTACCGGATCACTGGTTGTTCTGGTTAATCGCTTGGCTGCTGCTCAAGACGGTTCATGAGCTGGGCCATTCCATCGCTTGCGTTCGCATGGGAGGCACTGTGCGCTCGGCGGGGATTGGGATGATGTTCATGATGCCGGTTCCTTTTGTCGACTTGACAGATAGTTGGAGACTCAAGAGTCGCAATGCAAGAATACTATGTTCCATCGCGGGCATTCTTGTGGAAATGGTCGTCGCGAGTATCGCCGTGATCGTGTGTTACTGCAGCGACAGCGAAACGCTACAGTTTACAGCGGCGGCAATCGCAACACTTGGGACAATCTCGACATTAGCGTTTAACGCAAACCCACTGTCTCGCTTTGACGGTTACTTTGTTGTCAGTGATTTGCTTGATCGGCCAAATCTTTGGGCTGACGGACAACTTAGTTTTTCCCAGTTGCTGAGAACGCCGCTGAAAATATTTGTAGATCGAACCAAGAGACTGTTGGCGATTTACGGTGGACTTTGTTTGCTATATCGAATTTCGATAGTTGTAGGTTTTGCGGTTGCGACCATAGCAACCTGGCATGGCATTGGAGTTGTCGTCGTCTTACTGGCTGTCTACCTTTGGTACGTCATACCCATGCAGCGAACACGAGTTGCTGCGAAAATGCTTCCCAAGTCGGACGTCACGCCGGTCGGTCGAACTCGCAACAGAATACTGTTGGCGGGAGCTGCATTTGGGATGGGGCTACTGTGCTTTTTGCCGTCACCACTCCAACCGGTCTCGCCTGGTTATATCAGTTACGTTGAACCCGTGACGGTTCGAAATGAATCCCCTGGCTTTGTCATTGGTATCCTCGCAAGTGACGGCGAGTTGGTTGAAAAAGGGCAACCACTGGCGCGATTAGAGAATTTGGCATTACAGCTTAAACGAGAACAGCGTGCGAGCGAGTTAGCAACAAGCGAAGGCCGTTGCAGGATACTACGAGCTCAAGGCAAATTAGGGGAGCTACAAGCCGAGGAAGCGAATACACAATCTCATCGAGAGCAGCTGGAACAGCTCGATCAAGAAGTCGATTTGCTGACCATCCGTGCAGTTCAGTCCGGTAGGTTTCAGTCACGCATGCTGCGTATTCAGCTTGGTCGATTTCTTACGGAAGGAACCGTTCTGGGAACCATCGCTCAGTCAGATCGTTTCGAAGTCCGAGGATCCATATCGCAATCCGACATCGCGAAGATGCGAGCTGGTGTCGGTGAGGAAGTTCGTGTCACGATCGAAGGGGTTCAAGCCATAACGGGTACGTTGTTCACCGTCTTGCCTTTAGGAAGCGATGAACTGGAAAATCCTACGTTAGCAGCGATCTATGGTGGGCCGATTCCCGTTCGGCTTGTTCCGCAAAAAGATGGCAAAGATAAACTTGAGACAAAACAAGCTCGCTTCACGGCAAGGATTCAAATCCCTCAAGCCGACTCAGGGGGATTACGCTCTGGCCAATTTTGCACGATACGCTTGGCAAAACAACATGAGTCCATATTTTCCGTCATCGATCGACTTCGCAAATCGCTTTGGCATTGGATGCTCAAAGACGCTCGCGACATCCCCGG
>JANMNK010000935.1:0-6443 GCA_031373875.1 Pirellulaceae bacterium
GCTCTCTTGCCATCCGAATGCTGGCCTTCCGAACGAAATGGGTATGTACGACCTTGGGCCAGATAAGATGGCAGAGTACATCGCTGATTTCGCCGGTCAAGGTTGGCTGAATATAGTCGGCGGATGTTGCGGAACGACTCCCGACCACATTCGCGCGATTTCCAAGAGCATCGAAAAGATCAAACCGCGTCAGGATCCGGAACCGATTATCTGGACGCGTTTGAGCGGCCAATTGCCCTGCAATATTCGACCCGACGCCAATTTCACGATGGTGGGCGAGCGAACGAACGTAACGGGTTCTAAGGCATTTGCCAAATTGATTCGCAACGATCAGTTCGATGAAGCTGTCGAAGTTGCTCGCCAGCAAGTCGTCAATGGCGCGACCATTATCGACATCAACATGGATGATGCTTTGCTCGACGGGGCTGAAGCCATGACGCGATTCCTTCGACTCATCGCAGGTGATTCCGTTGCGGCGTCCGTACCGGTGATGATCGATAGCAGCAAATGGGAGGTGCTCGAAGCGGGCCTTCAAAACTGCCAAGGGAAAGCGATCGTCAACTCGATTAGTCTCAAGGACGGCGAAGAAGAGTTTATTCGTCGAGCCAATCTTGTTCGCAGGTACGGTGCTGCGGCCGTTGTCATGGCGTTTGACGAAAATGGTCAAGCTTCGGAAATGACCGAGAAGGTACGTATCTGCAAAAGAGCTTACGACGTCCTGGTGAACAAACTGGGTTTTTCACCACGCGACATCATTTTTGACCCGAATATTTTAACCGTCGCGACTGGGATTGAGGAACACAATAACTACGCCGTGAACTTTATCGAGGCAACGCGTATCATCAAGCGCGAATGCCCCGGCGCACTCGTTAGCGGCGGTGTCAGCAATATCAGTTTTTCGTTCCGCGGAAACGATCATGTTCGCGAAGCTATGCATTCCGCTTTCCTTTACCACGCAATCCGCGCGGGTATGGACATGGGAATCGTCAACGCAGGTCAATTGGCCGTGTACGAAGACATTCCTAAAGATTTGCTCGAAGCTGTCGAAGACGTTCTGCTCAACCGTCGCGATGATGCCACCGAACGCTTGCTGCAGTTATCCGAGTCAGTCAAAGGTGCAGGCAAGAAATCAACCGCCGAGAATCTCGAATGGCGAAACGGATCCGTTCGTGAAAGATTAAAACATGCGTTGATTCATGGGATCGACAAGTTTATCGATATCGACACCGAAGAAGCAAGGTCTCAATGTACGCGCTGCCTCGAAGTCATTGAGGGACCGCTCATGGAAGGCATGAGCGTTGTCGGCGATCTGTTCGGTGCGGGCAAAATGTTCTTACCGCAAGTCGTGAAGAGCGCACGTGTGATGAAGAAAGCTGTGGGGTATCTCACCCCGTTCATGGAGGAAGAAAAGCGTTTGGCGGGCGCTGCCGCGCAATCGTTTCGTGGCAAGATCCTAATGGCGACCGTCAAAGGCGACGTTCACGATATCGGCAAGAATATCGTCGGCGTGGTCTTAGGTTGCAACAATTTCGAAGTCATCGACATGGGTGTCATGGTGTCTTGCGAAAAAATCTTGGAAGAAGCGGTCAAGCAAAAAGTCGATATCATCGGGCTTTCCGGCTTGATCACGCCAAGCTTGGATGAAATGGTGCACGTCGCAAAAGAAATGAAACGCACTGGTATTAAACTTCCTTTGCTAGTCGGTGGCGCGACGACCAGTGCCAAACATACCGCAGTCAGAATCGCACCCGCCCGACAAGAGCCAGTCGTGCATGTTGTCGACGCTTCTCGCAGTGTGGGTGTAGTGGAAAATCTATTGAATCCTGCTTCACGCGACAAGTTTATCGAAGCCAACGAGAAGCAGCACGTCGAAATGGTCGCAAGTTACCAAGCCCGCCAGGTAAAACTCGTTCCGTACGCCGAAGCCGTTCGTAAACGCTTTGCAACTGACTGGGCGACTGTCAGGATTGACAAACCAAGTTTTCTCGGCACTCGGCAACTAAAGGATTATCCGATTGAAAAAATCGCCAAGTATATAGACTGGTCGCCTTTGTTTATGGCTTGGGAACTCAAAGGCAAATATCCGAAAATTTTTGATGACGCGCACGTCGGAGTTCAAGCAAAAGAACTTTTTGCAAATGCTCAAGCATTGCTATTCGATGTGATCGCGCAGCATACATTGACGGCCAACGCAGTGTATGGATTCTGGCCAGCGGCGAGCGACGGCGATGACCTCATTGTCTATACGGACGAGTCTCGCAAACACGAAAAGACGCGATTCCATTTTCTTCGTCAGCAATGGGAACGCAAAGGTCAATCCGATTTCCGTTCGCTAGCAGACTATGTAGCACCCGTCGATTCAGGTCGACAAGATTATTTAGGTGCGTTCGTTGTAACGGCAGGACATGGTGCCGATGAACTGGCCAAGAAATTTGAAACCGAGTACGACGATTATAACTCGATCATGATCAAAGCGATTGCGGACCGGCTAGCAGAAGCTTTTGCCGAATTGCTTCACGAACAAGCTCGCCGCGATTGGGGATTCGGCATCGAAGAGAGTTTATCGAATGATCAATTGATCGAAGAAGCTTATCGCGGAATCCGACCCGCACCAGGATACCCCGCTTGTCCTGATCATACGGAGAAAACGCTTCTCTTCGAATTACTCGATGCGGAGAAGCAAACGGGTGTTCGACTGACGGAGTCTTTTGCGATGTGGCCGGCGGCAAGCGTAAGTGGATTCTATTTTGCGCATCCCGAATCTCGCTATTTTGCCGTCGATCGTTTGACGCAGGATCAAGTTCAGGACTATGCTCGCCGCAAGGGCATGTCGCTGCGTGAAATCGAACGCTGGTTAGCTCCAAATCTAGGGTACGACAGTTAGATCAAATCGGGAGCTAAATGGCAGACGAATAGTCGCCAGAAAAATAGTTGCCAGACGAATCATACGGATAGCTCAGCGTCCGGATATAGTGGGCTGCGTTCAATCGGAGTTGTGTTTTGTGATCGACCATTGGTCGAGACTGGCTTGCTGAAGTTTGTTCGATTGGTGGATCGCGTCCTGGGCTCGATTGTCTCGAAGCGTCTCAATGGGTTTGAGACGCTGTTGGGCGGCAAGGAGAGCTTGTTGAAGCTCAATTTTCTTCTCTTCGATCTTCGCCCGTTGAACTCGCAGTTGCTCGATTTTCGCAACGAGCGATTCTTCATAACGCTGACTCATTACGAGTTGCTGTACGGCTACCTGGCCACCGGATAAGCTCTCGCGATGGCTCGCGGACTGTCGGCATTCTTCGGTGAGCTGAGCGATCGAATGGTCTAAATGCTCGGCTGATTGCATCACCGCAATGAGGCTTTGAGTGATTTCGTCTCGCTGCTTTTCTCGCAAGCGAATCAACGTAGATAATTGTCGATCGGAATTCGAAACGTTCCCAAAACTCATGGCCGTTTCCCTGGCCGCAACACGGCAATAAAACGAAACTTTAACGTCATGGATTTGGCCGAATTCGAGATGATAATGACATTAATTCGTTTAGCGTTTGCTCCCACGGAATCAGGCTTTGTTGAGATTGGGCCAGCAAAGTTTCTATTTCGTTTCGCATGGCAATCGCTTGGTCAATCATCGCGTTACTACCGCGTTGATAGGCCCCGATGTTGATCAAGTCTTCGTGCTCTCGATACGTTGCTATCAAGCTGCGAATCGCCGTAGCGGCCCGCCGGTGTTCGTCAGTAACAAGATTGGATTGCAAACGACTAAGGCTAGGCAGCACGTCGATGGCAGGGTAACGTCCCCGCGTTGCGATGGCTTGTGATAGATGAATATGACCATCCAGCAAGCCTCTCAACGTGTCGCTGATTGGTTCGTTGGGATCATCCCCTTCGACAAGGACGGTGTAGACACCGGTGATACTTCCTCGTTTGTTTCGTCCTGCACGTTCTACCAGTCGAGGCAACGTGGCAAATACGCTGGGTGGATAACCACGAGTGGTTGGGACTTCACCTGCGGCCAAACCGACTTCGCGTTGCGCCATTGCGAATCGCGTAATTGAGTCCATGAGTAACAAGACGCTCTTGCCCGAATCGCGAAAGGCCTCAGCGATTGCCGTCGCTGTCTTTGCCGCAGTTATGCGCTGCGAAGCAGGCTGATCGCTCGTGGCGACAACGGTAACGCTGCGGCTTTGTCCTTCGGGACCGAGATCGCGTTCGAGAAAATCGCGAACTTCGCGGCCTCGTTCTCCAATGAGAGCAACGACGACCACGTCAGCTTTCGTGCCTCTTGCCATCATTCCGAGCAGCGTACTCTTGCCGACGCCGGATGCCGCAAACACACCCACGCGTTGACCTTGGCCCAATGTCAAGAAAGCATCGATAGCGCGAACACCTGTTTGCAAAATGGTATCGATAGGTGGTCGATCCAGAGCAGGAACAGCCGGGCCATCGACGGCCGTTCGGATGCCGGGAACCAATTTCCCGAAGTCATCGATAGGCTCGCCAGCGGCATCAAGGACACGACCGACCAAATCATCACTCACAGCAATCGAGCGAAAAGTGCGTTTCAGTTCAACGTGGTCGCCTTGATTGACTCCCTCGATAACGGCTAACGGAGCAAGCAGTGTGGCCGACCCATCAAATCCTATCACTTCACAATCAAGCGGACCTTCGTGCCGTCGGAGGATTGCGCAAAGACTACCTACGGGCGCGGGAAATCCAGCAGCGGCAATAGAATTTCCCCGAATAGCCAGAACGCGTCCCTGCATGCCGATCGTCATACATCGTTGCAACGACTGGTTCCACTGACTCGCAGATGGGATGGAAGGCAGTCGGTCCATGACAGAGGATGCCATTTACTGTAGCTCCTCGGATAAACGACGCAATTGTGTTTTTAGCTGAACGTCAATATGTCCGTCGGGAGTAGCAACAATGGCGCCTGTTCGTTCAATGGTTCCATCTTCGACAATTTCGATGGATGTTGAATGAGAAAGTTGTTTGACGAGTTCGTTCAGGGCGGGCTGGAGTAAGACCACATCGCGCGGATGCATTCGAATCTGAATTTTCCGTGCGTTCTGAACCAATCGCACACTCTGCAATATCCACTGCATGAGGATGTCGGGCTCGGTTTCGATTTGGCGACAGATCAGTTTTTCTGCGATCTCAATTGCGAGTGGAATCGTTTCATGTTGCCACTGTCGCAACCATTGGCGAGTAGCTTCCTCGAGCGACTTTCCTAGTTGTTCAATGCCAAGCATCGCGGTTGCGATCTGATCTGCGGCCAACTCGGTAGCCAGAACGGTTGTGTCCTGCGCGGCAGCTTGCCGTGCCAAAAGATGGCCTTCCTCAACGGCTCGATCGCGAAGGGTATTGCACTCCCGTCGCGCCTCTTCGATCATTTCAGTCGCTTGTCGTCGCACGTTTTCCAAGTATTCCCTAGCGCGCGCAGCTACATCTTCATAGTTAAAAACTTCAGGCGACGCTGAATGGGTCTGCGGTACTGCTTGGTTGGATTTGAGAATACTCGCCATCGTGCGGTTCCAGGTTTCGACGATTGATTGAATTCCGCTAGACGCAAAGACTAAGCTGCGGCGGTTATGGTTAAATTGAAAAGCGTGCCAATTTTTCCTTTTGCAAATAGTTCGCCAGCAACATCACAAAGCTTCTTTTTCGCTTGATCGATCTCGTCCGGTCCAACAAAATCCAACTGACGCAACCTTTCTTTAATCCGCTGAATGTCTCGCGACGCGAACATGGGAATCACGCGTTGATAAAATGGTTCGGCACTTAGAGTCAGCAGAACAAGCACGGCGTTTGGTTCACAGCTTTGAACAACTTGGCTGAGGTCCTCATCCGGCAAGGAGCAAATCTGCTCAAAAGACATCTGAACCACTTTGTCAGGATCAGATCGAACTAATTGTGGCTCGGCTGATCGTAAGTCTTGCCCGTGTACTAACGACAGCGCGTCTTCCATCGATAACAAATGGGAATTTGCCGCCAAGGTCTGTTCTTCTCTCGAGTCCAAAACGAATGAGGAATCGCCCATCGATTGAACTGCGATGTTTGCGGAGCTTGTTGTAAGGGTAGGTTGCCAGCCCACACAGGTCGCTAGCTGAATATCGATTTTGCTAAGTTCGGCTAACCACTCCGCACGCGGCGTTGCAGTGGACGCAGCCAGAATGGACTTGATTCGGTCGAGGCCACTCACGACGGGAGTTGTCGTGCCCTGACGGTGATTCATGTGGTCAAGAATCATATTGCGAAGCTCGTCAATGACTTCCGTTCTCACCGAACTCACTTGCGGCAACTGAGCCAAAGCGCTGACCGCCAACGGTTGAGGTAGCGCCTGAAGGATTTTCGCCGCCGCGACATCATCGACTTGCTGCACCAATATTGCGATCACTGCAGCCTGTTCACCGCCGAAAAGATACTTGATGTCACACGAATCCAACGCAACA
>JANMNK010000957.1:0-5072 GCA_031373875.1 Pirellulaceae bacterium
GGTCATGGACGGTTTGCAAGCTTGCAATGAAATTCGTTGCCGAGAAGCGGGCACAGGAAAACATATCCCGATCGTTGCGGTCACGGCTCACGCCATGTCGGGTGATCGCGACAAGTGTTTGAACGCAGGCATGGATGCGTACGTAACTAAACCATTCCGTAAGCAAGCTCTCTATGACGCCCTCATGCCGTTGGTGGCACCAGTTCCCGCAAATACGAATAACAACCCTACCACCCACACGGGAACTTAACAAAATCTATTCCCCCGATTCATCCCGCCGAATCAACTGTTGAAAGTTCCCCTCCCATGCAATCGCTTGATTTATCTCTAGCACTCAAAGCAACCGATGGTGATGTTGAATTGCTTGGCGACGTCATCCAAGCTTTCCTCGAAGAATATCCTGGCTTGTTGAAGGACATTCAACGAGGAATCAGCGAAAACGATTGCAAAACGGTTCAGCGGGCAAGTCACACTGTCAAGGGCACACTAAGGCTTTTTGGCAACACGCCCGCTCGCGAATTGGCTCAAAAGCTCGAGGAACTCAGTCAAGCATCGGTGTTGAACGATGCGCCCAATTTGTATGCCTCACTAGCATCTGCGCTCGAAACATTACGCATCCAACTAGACGAATCTTTTCAGTCGCTCAATGCACGCCATCGAAGCTAACGAGACCCGTTCTGTCAGCAGTTCTCGCTAATCGAGCTAATCGATCCCGATCAACTTGAGAAGGGATCGGCCGGTGGATCGATGCCGTCCGCGCCAAGCAAATACGGCTCGTATTCGATCTTGTAATCGTATTTTCCCACGGACAATATGCTTCCGGGTCTCAGCAAGTGTTCGGCGTAAGGCACGTGATTCACGCGAATGCCGTTCTTGCTCTTCATGTCCCGTACGTACCACCAACCTTGAAAGATATACAGCAGACAATGATGTTGTGAGATCGACGAAGAGCGAATGACGATATCGCAACTTGGGTCTCGGCCAGCCGTCATGCGGGTCTTGTTCAGCTCAATGGGAACAGCACCATCGCTAGGGATTAATTTGCCCATCACACTGGGTAAGACAAATTTCTTTGCTTCGGCGGCGGCTTCTGTGACTGCGGGCTTGGCGGGCTCGACTCGGCGTTTCAGCATAACGACGGTGTTGCCTTTTGTATCAAAGTTCACGCTGTCCATAAATGCCCACATGAGCAGAAGCCCTCGCCCACCTTCGCCGTTTAGCGCTTTCTTTTGGCCCGTCGATGCGACTTCTTTGACGTTGAAACCCGGACCGTCATCGCGAACAAGGAATTTAGCTTCCTCGCGTGTGATGCGAATTTCAACATGTACCTTGCGATCTTTGTAGGGAGCTTGACCAAGGCGCTGATTCATCAGCGAGCGGTCGCCGTTTGCAGCGCCCTCGATTTCCAAATTGCCGTGGTATATTGCGTTCATGATGGCATGCTCTAAAGCCACACCGACTTGGATGCCTGCCGTCTCATCGCAGACTCCCATGCTGACCGTCATCCGCTGAGCAAGTTCAAATAGCGGCGCGATCATTGCAAAATCATTTTCAAAGGAAAATTGAAAAAAGGAAACCTCCGCGCAGTCAATGATCCGTTCGAAACTCGATTCGGAACGAGTCAGTTCGACAACATTCTCGATCGTGTCTCGCAATAGGTCTTCGCACCGAGACTTGGGAACATAGCCAGCCGCACCTCGTTGGAGGGCTCGGGAGGCCAGTTCTTCGCTTCCTTCACTGGTTATGAGGATCACAGGAACGAGAGGATACAAGGAGCGAATCTGTTCGACCAATTGCAGACCGTCCATATTTGGCATTTGCATATCGGTCACGACGATATCGGGAACTTTCGCTTTCATCTTTTTCAGCGCATGCGAGCCGTCCTCGGCTGTTTCGACGCTGAAATGTAAACACTTGTTAAGCAAGCCTTCGAATAAACGCCGATCCGTAGCGGAATCATCGACGAGCAAAATACTGAACATCAGTTCTCTCCAACATCAAGCCTAGAATCGGTTGGTTATCTCGAATTATAGCTGTGGCCTAATCCGATTGCTGCTACCTCACGCAATTTATGTATGCGTTAATTGCAAACAAATCCGCGATAAGTTTCAACGCCGGACACTCAAAAATGGCGACAAATCAAGCACATGCCCGTCCATGGCTTGCGATATTTCCCCTAACCGGCAAACCCCAACCAAGCGACTCGGTTTCGGTAAGCAAGCGGATCCAATTACGTTATCGGTAACGGGACTCAGCGGATCGCAATCAATTCCTGACGGATCGTAGGCTTGAAAAAGCACTGCTTGTGTTAATAGGCCTTATGTGAATCGAAAGCCTTGTAGTGTGCTGTTCTCTTGTGGAAGTCTGAAGTCGAATCGCTTTACAATTCAATTTACTTGTGCGATTCCCACATCGTTTTCAAAAGTCGCGTCGTTTCTTCGACCAGTACGCGACCACCCTCAGGACCGATGACGCCGTCATCAATTCGAGCGCTATAACCACCGCCCTGCACTGCTCGCTCGGTAGGTAAATAAGCAGCACAATCTGAAGTCAGTTGAATGATCGAAGTTTGAATAGCAGGACTGCGGGACTTCATGCGATTGCTATAGTCGACGAAAAGCTCGAAAGGGTTTGTCGCCATCGCTAAATCGTTCAAACGCAGCGCGTGCACTTCAGCGCGATAGTAAGGTTCTGTCTCCTGCAATTTATGTCTTGCCAACATCGTCCGGTTGACTCGCCAATTGATGTAATCCGGACCGCTCAGTTGGTCAAGTTTGTCCCGGCCGGCTTCGAAAATTTCGGTAGACTGTGCAAATCGTTCTTCGGAAACTTTCCAAACTGGTAACTGGAAATATTCGACTCGGTGGTCGAGTACGACGTCACTGCTCTTCGATTGCTTTGCTAAGTCGGTCACATCGTCGACAGCATTGACGAGGCGCCGAGCGATCTCTTGCCGATATTGCAGTTTTCGGCGAGCGATCATGTTGGCTTCGGAGGATTTGTCGATTTGAACATGGGGCGATTGATCCCCGCCCGCGCCGGTCAGTGGCAGCACAAAAAGATCTGCCGAGTATTTTTCACGCAGTTGCTTTCGAGTGTCAGCCCAGAAATCGGCGGATAAGTAACTTTCCCCTTCAACTTCTTGCGCCGGACAGTAGACCGTGATTCCCATACCTACGATTTGATCGTTGCGCCAAAAATAAAGAACATCGATTGAGTCGTCGGATGTTCCTTCCGTGTGTGAAAAATTTGGGTCTCGTGTGTCTCCATACATTCGTGTCGTCCCGTCAAAGTACACGGCTCGCCGATTGCGCGCAACCGATGCATGACTGAGTGCGGAACTGAATTCGCCTGGTTGACGGGATTCCCAAGCGCGGACGACGGCGATCGCGATTTGACGCTCAAGAAAAGCAAGGTACTCAAGCGGTCGCATGATATTCTTTTGGTCGGCGGGGATTCGATAGGCCCAGCTACCAACGAAATCGTATGGGTGGAAATCGGTTTCTTCGGTGTCGCTCAATGCCGGTGCCGTGTGTGTATGCGTTGCGGAGACAACGATCTTCTCGACATTCAATTCCGGTAGTGATTTCGCAACAAGCTTCCGAACATTCTCAACAGTCTTCCGCCGTACGACGCACAAATCGCAGGAGACCCAGATTGCTTGGTCGATCACTCCACGATCATCGTGAGTTTCGATTGCTAGAGCTGTCACCGTAATCGGATCGTGTACTTCGCCACTAATCCGTGTGTGATATTGTCCCCCGATCGCCACCAGTTGGCTTGGCACAATACTTTCCGTCGCCCATCCAAAGGAAAGCTTGCCCGATCGATGAGGTTCGTCGGATGTGACCTGATGACAAGTTACACCGACAAGCAAAATAAACAGCGAGAGAGTCAGCGTTGGTCGCATGTTCGTATCCGTGAAGGGTTCGCAAAGGTGGGACAAGACGGCGGGAAGTGTTGACAGTTGTTTTCGATTCCAAGGAATAGTGTAACAACAATCAGGTGAAATTGCACTAAGAACGCTAATTTGCCGACGCGTCAGGGAGGTGGCTACTTCTTCTTGATGCAATACAAATTCTGCTCGCCGCGAATGAAAATTTCGTCTCCGACGATGGCCAAGGAAGCGTTAACATTTTCCTCAAGCCGATTTACGGCAACCGTCCTCGGGATTTCTGCATGCGTGATGACTTCGGTAGTTCCTGACAAGTCGGTGATGTAGACAAAACCGTTCGCAGCAACGGGAGATGAGTAGATATTGCCAAGTGAACCAAGACGGATCGGCCCGGGCGCGTCTTTCCCAGTCGGTCCGTCAACCCGTGTCAACACATTTTGATAGTGGGTCAAAAAGTACAGCGCGTTGTCATAGAGCAACATCGAGGGCACGTAGGGCGTCCCGCGAGTCCTAGACCAGATAACACGTTTCGTGCCTGTCAAATCTCCGGAAGCACCGCGTAGGTCGATTGCCATCAAGACCTTCTTTTCGTAGCTGCTGCCAACATAAAGTATTCCATTTCCGAAAACAGGTGTCGCGACAATGTTCGACGACATCCCACCGCACTGCCACAGCACTTCGCCGTTTTGCAAATCGTAGCCGCGAACACGATTGGTTCCGCAAACGACGATTTGCGCTTTACCGTCCTGTTCGATAACAATGGGCGAACTCCACGACGTGTCTTCTTCGCGATTTCGTCGCCACAATTCTTTCCCGGTACGCTTGTCGAGCGAAACCAAGAACGATTTCTCTTCATGATCCCAGTTGATGATTAGACTATCGCCATGCAAAGCGGGCGATGCACCATCGCCATGACCGTGTTTGGAATGCATTACCCCAAATTCTTTTTGCCACAAAATGTTGCCGTCCATATCCAGGCAATGGAGGCCGTGCGAGCCGAAGTGCGCATAGACTCGTTCGCCATCCGTGACTGGCGAAGCGGACGCGAGGCTTGCCGTATAATGCCCCGCCTCGACAGGAACGGCTTGGTGGACGACTTTGTTCCAAACGATTTTGCCGCTGGTTCTATTCACTGCGAGGACGACGAACTGATATTCGCTGTCGATCGGCAAGTTGT
>JANMNK010000971.1:0-4323 GCA_031373875.1 Pirellulaceae bacterium
GGAAGACCCATTTTGAATTCCCTTATGCTCATAATCCCACACCAGCCACCCAGTCAACAGGTGGATCGAGCCCATATTCGGCAGACCGACGGTGACGTAATTCATTATTGAATACGACCACCGGAATCAAATCTCACGGAAAATGCAGAAAAAGTTTTCCGCACAGCTTTTTCATGGTTTTTTAAAGAAATCCACCGAGCTTAGAGACCGCCCAGCCAGTAGTACCAATCCGCCGCAGACCATTGCGAATCGTACCACTGACCATCGATTCGATACCAAATCGTGCCGTTCCAGTGGTACAAGTAATTATCCGATGGCAATCGATACCACCGATAGCCATTGATACCGTCAAAATAGGTCGTGTTGTTAAGTCTTAACGACACGGAAAAATACCACGGGTAGTCGATTTCTAATTGATTAAACACAAACGTTGTCATGGTTCGCAAATCTATCGTGACGCCTTGGCCAGGATTCTTGTTATATCCTGTGGCGTTGCTTCGACGAAAATAGTAGGCCGCAGCAACTCGCTCTGTACGCAATTCCACATGGAGATGCGGTGCACTCGCTCCGGCCGAACCGGTTAGACCGACGGTGTCACCAACGCTTACTCGCGTGCCCGCTTGAACCTGAAAACGACTCAGGTGCAGCATGATGAAATAGTCATTGGTTCCATCGATTCGAATAGAAACCCTGCCGATGGCTGCGTTTATGCTGTGAACCACGCCTGTAACCGGACTATAGACCGGAGTTCCCGTCGGCGCTCTATAGTCAATTCCCGGATGATAGCCACCGTAGGTCGTCGCACTAGTTGGCCCCAACGAATAGTAGGCCAAATACTCTTGAGTGATGATCGAGTAGTTATCTGCGAGCATCAGTTTGCCCAATTGCTCTGATGAAACTTGAGCCATGGTAAAAGTTTGATGCAATGCGAAAAAAGTAAGGACCGACAAAACAATGATTTTCATTTTTGTTCACCGTGTTGATTGAATTGTTTTCAGGAGTGACGTTGAGATTGCAATTCGTCTTCGATCTCTTCGGAAAACGGTAATGCGCATTGCGTTTCCAAAAGCGCCCAAGGCTTAGTCGCAATCCATACAATCAAATACGGCGGTAAATGAAAATTCTCACCGCATTTCTCAAATAACATTTCCGTTAAGTTACGGCGTGGCTTGGATCGTTTTATGTTCCCAGTGGCAGAATCATCCAAGGTTGACCGAGTTCTGATTGAGAGACGATGGAGACCGCTTAAAAGATTCTCAAACTTTCTCGTCGCAAATTAATTGATATGCCGACTGCGGTTGTGTTAACATTCTTTAAAAATGAAACTGTTTACTTTCTCGCTCGAGCAGAAAAAACGTCATGACGCATTCCAGCCTTCAAACCGATACCCCGTTGCTTAGCGGCTTGCGAGCGTACCATGATCGCATTCGATTCGAGGAATCGTGGCGTCGATTTGCTACACGTTACTCGCCCATTATTTACAAATGGTGCCGACGAGCAAAACTGCAGGAAGTTGATGCGGAGGAAGTGACTTGCGATGTCATGACTAAGATTGCGAAGAACATGAATAGTTTTGTCTACGATCCAAAGCTTGGATTTCGAAACTATTTGTGCGTAGTCACACAAAATGCTGTAATCGATCACCGCAAACGTGCAACTCGAATTCCCCAATCGTCTGGTTCGGAGGTGAACTGGGTTGTTGCTCCCGAAGGTCTCGCTCAACATCTAGAAAATGAATTCGATCTCGAGTTTGAAGCGGAAGCTCGCAGACGCGTTCGAAACGAAGTCGGCGAAAAGCAGTGGGACATTTTTATCATGTTGACGGAGTCGACGCTTTCGCCCGCAGAGATTGCCGAACGTGTTGGCATGTCTCGTAATGCCGTCGATAACATTCGATATCGAATGATTCAAAGATTGAAAGAGCAAATCCATTGGATGGAAATGCAAGGGATGGATATTCCTTTACCATGAATCCCGCCACTCCCCATTCTTCGTCGTCGTCATCGGACAGTCATTCCTCATCCGACGAGCTTTCGCAATCCTTCATCGATCGCATTGTGCACGATGGGATTGCAACGCACTTTCAAGATCCGAAGGAACTGGGTTCGGCTCAGCCACTTGAATTAAACATAGGGGTACATCTTGTTCGTCAAACAACTGTGCGACACGGCGGATTGGGCGTAGTCGCAGAATATCGCGAAGCTCCCTTTGGTCGTAAAGTGGCGGTGAAATTGATCCGCCACTGTGATATCACGCCGAATGCCAAAGCACGTTTCTTCCATGAATGCGAGATCACGCAGTCTTTGCAGCATCCAGGGATCATCCCCGTATTTCTGGCCGGAGAAGGCGACAACTGCGGTCCTTTTTACGTGATGCGATGGGTGGACGGCGCGGACTTAGAGAAATGCATTCAAGCATTTCATAGTTCTTCGAAAGCTCGACTCACACGCAATTGTCCCGAATTTCGAAGACTGCTCGAGTCTTTCAAAGCAGTTTGCTTGACGATGGATTACGCGCATCGGCAAGGTGTGTGGCACTGCGATTTGAAGCCAGCTAATGTGATGTTGACTGACGATGACATTACGTACGTTATCGACTGGGGGCTTGCCATTCGAGCTCGTGACGTTTGGTCTTCTCCGCGAGAGCCTTCGCCGACCACTTCGGCTGAGCTTCCGACCGATCCAGTGATGCGGGCAGTGTATCGAGAAAAGGATCATCGCATAGCGAGGACCGCGGGTACTTGGGGATATATGTCCCCGGAACAAGCATGCGGTGATCGCGAGGAAATCGATCAACGCACCGACATTTTCAGTTTGGGTGCGATGCTTTTCCATCTCCTGACCGGATCGCCACCTCGCAATTTTGATCAACTCAAAGCGTTCATGATTGATGATGGTACGGATAGTGATCGGCTTAAGCGGGAATTGAGGAAAGAGCAGATAAGGACAGAGACTATCCCGCGCGCTCGATGGAGTTTAAAGGGTCGTGCTCACGTCCCATACGCCCTGTCATCCATCTGCGCAAAGGCAATGAGTCGTGACCCTGATCGTCGATACGGAACGGCCAAGGCAATTGCGGATGAAATCGCGAGCTGGCAGTCTCGGGAGCCCGTGCGTGCCCATCGATACACTTGGCTGGGCGTTTGGCTGTTATGGTTTCAGCGAAATCCAATTGCATCGCTAATCTTGGCAATCGCCGCAATCAGCTTGGCCCTGCTGGCATTCGGACTAGATCGATACCGGCGCCAGGAAGTCGACTTACGTGCTTCGGCCGATACTCTACGCGACTTTGCAGAAATCCGGCAATTGGCGTTCTTGCAACAAAGTGCTTCGCGACAGAACGTCCAGGGAGATTCTTCGCGGAATATCGCCGCGCTTCATACTCCCCAAACAAGCTGGGATTACCAACGCATTTCTTATGAAAGTCAACTGCAAGTCCGTCGTCAATTTGGGATGGCCGTTGGAATTGCCGGAATCATTTCCGGTGCGGTCAGCCTCGATAATAAACTTGCATTAGCGGGCGACGCAGGCGGAGGATTGGAGTTATGGGATATCGAACATCAATCGTTAAGAAAACGAATTTGGAGTGCAAGGTATTCGGCAGAAGAAGATGGAAAGCTCCCGTCGGAAAATCCTCAGCTACATCATTATCAATCGCGAGATTCCGGATCGCTTATGGATTGGGAACCGTGTGCTATGTCCATTGCATCCATCCTTTCTGACGAGTTCCTTGTCGCGAGTTCGAATGGCAAAGCATTTACGGTTGATGCAAACGGCAAACTTGTCGAAATTGCCAGCGTCAAGCAACCATTGGTCGTCGCTGCTGCCAACGACGATGGCGATCGAATCCTTTTGGCCGGCCAGAGAGGATTGTTGATTTTTGGGTTACGAACGGATCAAGGCGAATGGGAGTTAGTAAACTGCGAAACACCCATTGAAAACGAATACATTTCGGCTGCATGGTTGCCGCTCGGCAAGTGCTGGGCACTTGGGACAAGAAATCACGCATTCGCTATCATTGAACACGGAACAGACACTTGCCTCAAATCGAATCGTTTGCAAGGCCCCGTCACATCTATCACGGTCGCGCAATCCATGCAGGACGGCGAGCCGGTTGATCGAGTCATCGTTGCAACAAATACCGCCCAAATCAGCGCCTTCGTGGTCAGTCCGAAATCTCGCGAGATATCGGGATCGAGATACATTGCGCCCAGAAATGCTTCGGATACAGATTTTACTGGGACGATTGGTGAACAAGATTCATCGATCCACTTTGTGAAATTCGCGAGTGACGGTTCAAGATTATTCACGGTAAACGCCAGTC
>JANMNK010001000.1:0-14224 GCA_031373875.1 Pirellulaceae bacterium
GTCAATCGAATTTGCTGCACCGTCGACTCCAGTACGGTTGATTTTGAGTGTAACGTCTTGGCCAGCTTTGCGAGCAACGGCGAGATGCAAAGTCAATCCATCGCGAACGGGTTGTCCATCAAACTCAACAATCTGATCACCCACTTTAACGCCTGCTAGTTCCGCTGGGCTGCCGACTTGGATTGATTCGACCGGTCCAACGGCTAGTTCGAAACCCATTGTTTTCATTTTGATGGGTGGGATTTTGAGGTCGACGATTTTCGTTTCTTTGTTTTCGACCCGTTCGACTTGCACGGAAACATCTTGATCAATTGACTTGTCGGCCAATCCGATGAAATCCGATTCGAGCGGGACGTTAGCAACAGGGTTAATTGGCAATTTCGTGCCGTTAACGGAAATGATCACATCACCAGACTTGATGCCGGAATCTTTTACTGGTGCATCGGGGGACTGGAACGGAATTGTTGCAATGGTCGTGCTGTTCGCTTGGACGACGCCGACGACCACGCGTTTGTCACCCTTCGAAGAATGTTGAAAAGTGCCTTTGACGCGGAACTCTTTTTTCTCGCTTCCGCGTTCGACAACAATGGGGATTGGTTGATCGGGGTTATCGAAGGTTGCGAGAGCCATAGCTTCTCGAATGTCATCGAAGTACATTTTCGGATTCGGCTTATCCATGCCCGCAAACTGAATCACTTTATCGCCGGGTTGAATGCCCGCAGCCCAGGCTGGGTCGCCGGGAGTAACGGTGCCGATGAGCGCTGGAGAGTAAGGCACTCCCATTACGAAAGCGCTACCAGCAAGTATCACCGCGAAAATGATATTCATGATGACGCCTGCGGATATGATCACCATGCGCGCAAATACGGACTTGGCAGGAAACGAGCGCGGATCGTATTGTGGTTGACTGGTACCCACTTCTTTACCGTCGGCGATTTGAATGCGTTGCCGTTCTTCTTCGGCTCGACGAGGGTCGTCATCTTGACCGAGCATTTTCACGTAGCCGCCGAGCGGGATAATTCCGATGCCGTATTCTGTTTCACCCCAAGTGAATTTTGCAAGTTTGGCCGGCAATCGAACGGGGCCGATCTTAATCGGGACGTCAAAACCAACGTAAAATTTCTCGCATTTGACGCCAAAGAACTTGGCAGCCATGAAGTGGCCAAGTTCGTGCACGAAAATCACAAACCCCAAACCCACCAGGACTTGAAAGAGGCCCCAAACTGTCGCGCCCAGTCCTTGTAGTCGACTTGTGAGGTCTCCAAAAAGCACGAATGCCGACGCCGATTCACTCAACCAACTTAATTCAAAAGTCATTTGTTCACCCAGAGTTGTACTTGGTCACGAGCCCAACTGTCCATTCGCATTAGGCCGTCCAGAGTTGGATTGTTATCGAAAGTATGATGGTCGAGAACGGCGCGACAGATCGCGACGATATCGGTAAATTTGATCAAACCAGAAAGGAAAAGTTCTACAGCAGATTCGTTGGCAGCGTTGAGCACTGCCCCTGTCGTCCCCCCCGCCGCGGCAACTTCGTATCCCAATTTCAAAGCTGGAAAGCGTTCGAAATCGGCCGGTTGCCAGTCGAGACTGATCGGCTTGGACCAGTCCATTTTGTCCGCCGGGCCCGGTACACGCGACGGGTAAGTCAGGGCATATTGTATCGGCAAACGCATATCTGGCGGTCCCATCTGCGCGATGATTGCCCCGTCGGTGAATTCTACCATAGAGTGGATAATGGATTGGGGATGGACAACAACTTGAATTTGATCGGCCGAAAGACCGAAAAGCCATTTGGCTTCGATGACTTCGAGCGCTTTGTTCATCATGGTTGCCGAGTCGACTGTGATTTTTTTGCCCATCTGCCAGGTTGGATGGGCCAACGCATCTTTGGCGGTTGCGGCTGCTAATTGTTCCGTGGGCCAATTTCGCAGGGGACCGCCGCTGGCCGTCAGTATCAGTCGGCGAACTTCACTCGTACGCCCCGCTTGGATAGCTTGGAAGACAGCGCTATGTTCGCTATCGATGGGAATCAGTTCTGAATTTCCCCGTTTAATGGCTTCGGTTAGTAATGAACCAGCGACCACCAGTGCTTCTTTATTTGCTAACGCCAGTCGTTTACCTGAGTCTGCAGCCGCTAAGCAGCTCAGCAAACCGGCGCTGCCTACGATTGCAGCGATGACAATGTCGACGTTTGGATTAGAAGCCAGCGATGTCAACGCGTCGCATCCGGTTAGGCGTCGAGTCGAACCTCCACAAGTTTGCCAATGGGAAGCTTGTGCCGTTGCTTCGTCGGTCACGATAGCGATAGCGGGTTGATAGCAATCGACCTGCGACGATAATGCGTCTAAACTCTTATGAGCAGTCAGTCCGTAAGCTTGAAAGCGATTCCCGAGATTGGAGATTACGTCGAGCGCGGCTTTGCCTATGCTCCCGGTCGAGCCAAAAATCGCGACTCTTCGAGGATTTTCATGATCCATAGGGCTGAATACCAAACTCAATCTCAAGGTGATAAATAAAGCGTACGGAAGCCCGCCAAAGGTGCGATGGCGGAAAATTAATTGGTTGACTTCGAAATAGACAGCTGTCCAAACTTTCACCGAGAGCAATAATGAGAAATCAAGTTAGTGGAACCCTTTGCGATCGTTCCAACCCGAACAACCCTCCTGGTTTGACCGGTGATTTTAGGTCGAAAGTCCGTTTTCCTCAACGCCACGATTGGACCCCGAGGCTACTTGAAATGCATAATGAGTTTGGCGGTCTAGCGAATCAAGAGAATTTGCGAAAGTAAAGAATGAGCGATTCAAACGAGAAAGACAAGCGTTCTGGCGAAGAAAAGAGTAAGACCAACTGGCTATGGTATCTGCTGATCGGCAGCATGCTGGTATTTGTGGTTGGTACTTTTTTGGTGAATTCAGTCACTTATTCGCTTTCGTACCCCGATTTAATTGCCCTGCTCGATGAAACAGAATACACGTCTCGTCGAAGCAGTGAGCTGAAACCCGGCAAGACTGGCCAAATCACCATCAACGTGGATGTCTCGGCCAACAAGAAGGACGAGATCAGCAATATCCGATCGGTAATCGTTCATGATACTTACGTATCTGGGCAGATTGCTCGTCGGCAAATCGACGCAAACGGCACGCCGCTAACTCCGCGAACCGTAATGCCGTTTCGTACACCACGGCAAACCAATGAAGGGACTTCTAAGGCTCTCGAATCAAAACTCAATGAAGCGAATGTGGACTGGAATGTGGCGGATGGGCCAAGCGCACTTCAGCAATATTTGCCGGTCTTACTCCCGTTCCTTATCGTTCTCGGCATCGTGCTCTTTATGCTCAAGCGGATGGGTGGCGTTGGTTCCCCGATGTCATTCGGTCGTAGTCGCGGAAAATTGTATGCTCAAGAAGACATCGGCGTGACGTTTGATGATGTAGCAGGTATCGATGAAGCTGTAGAAGAGGTCCGCGAAGTCGTGGACTTCTTAAAATTTCCGGACAAGTACCAAAGGCTGGGCGGCCGGATTCCCAAAGGCGTATTGTTAGTCGGTCCTCCGGGAACAGGCAAGACGCTCCTTGCTAAAGCGATTGCTGGCGAAGCGGGCGTGCCGTTTTTCTCGTTGTCAGGTAGCGACTTTGTGGAAATGTTTGTCGGCGTCGGAGCCGCCCGCGTTCGCGACATGTTCCAGCAAGCCACTGCCAAAGCGCCGTGTATAATTTTCATCGATGAGTTGGATGCACTAGGCAAGAGTCGCGCGGGCAATGTAGTAGGTTCGCACGACGAGCGCGAGCAAACGTTGAATGCACTGCTTGTCGAGATGGACGGATTTGACGCTAACGCTGGCGTCATCGTAGTGGCCGCAACCAATCGCCCCGAAACTCTGGATCCAGCGTTGCTTAGGCCAGGTCGTTTCGATCGCAACGTGTTAGTCGATCGACCGGACAAACAGGGCCGCGAAGATATCTTGAAAGTACACGTCAAACACGTAAAGCTTGGTCCGGCCGTCGATCTAAAACAGATCGCAACGATCACGCCGGGCTTTGTCGGCGCGGACTTGGCCAACTTGGTTAACGAAGCAGCGTTGCTTGCTGCGAGAAAAGGAAAATCATCGGTCGAACAAGACGAATTCAATGACGGTGTTGAACGCGTCACGGCCGGTTTGGAAAAGAAGAAACGTGTAATGAACGAGGACGAGAAACGTCGCGTTGCTTACCACGAAGCGGGCCATGCGTTGGTTGCATACAGTTTGCCGGATACAGACCCCGTTCACAAAGTTTCGATTATTCCTCGCGGTGTTGCGGCCCTTGGCTATACGATGCAGCGGCCTGAGGACGATCGTTACTTGATGACTCAGCGCGAGCTAGAAGCTCAAATTCAAGTCTTGCTTGCCGGTACCCTGACCGAGGAACTTGTCTTCCGAGATATCAGCACCGGCGCTCAGAATGATTTGGAGCGTGCCACGGGTATAGCTCGAGCCATGATCATGGATTATGGAATGAGTCGCTTGGGACGAATCAATTTCCGCGAGAGCAACCGCTCACCATTCCTCATGGGAGCGGGTGGCGATGGTTATAGTCGGGAGTATTCGGAACAGACTGCACGCGAGATCGATCAAGAAGTGCGTCGTATTATCGATGAGTCCATATCGAAAACGCGAATCATTTTGAGCGAGCGACGCGCCGCTCTTGAGAGCATCACGCAACGATTGATTGAGGTCGAGGTGGTCGATTCTGTCGATTTGAAACGATTAATCGAAGCGACTCTTGAAGGGCCACGTGTTGCGTTGGGGACGGGCGCTTCGCCTCGTCGTTCCGATGAATCCAGCGAACAGAAAGCTGATTCTGATTCCGAGAGTGGCCCTAAATCGTCGATCTCTCCCGCAAGTTGAATTTACACTAGCCACTAGTCGACGATGACATTGGCCACAACAAACAGGGATGTAAAAAAGCAATGGTTGGTTCGGATCGCATTAATCAGCTTAAAATGCTCGGTCTGGTACTGATGTGGGCAAGTTTTGCTTTAGCGATCTTTATGCCAGCCATTGGAATTAGCGAATTACGATATCATTCGACCTGGTTAGAAGGTACAAACGCAACCAATCCGCCAGACGCAAAGTCCGTGCAGAACGTGCCTGTGTGGATAATCTGTGTCGCGTGTGGATGCGTTGGCATGCTGCTGTGGCTTAGTGTTCCTGCGAAGACTTCCAAAAGTAAAATTCGAAGGCGCAAAAGATGATATCGCCTCAGTCGACTTCTGTCCGTTTCGCGCTTTCCGGTTTCGTTGCATGTACTTTCCTCAGCTTGATCGCATGTAACCAAACCGCCGTATTCCCGGTGATCAGCGTACTCGCTACGCCCCCAGTTGCTTCGAGTGACGAAGACGAAAAAAACCACGAAGCGATTGATGCTCTGCCTGAAGATAAAAAAGTAACGACGCACTCAACGGCGGTCGCGGCAAAGCGTCCGTTGCGGATCATGTTGGACGCGGTGCATTCGAACACTTGGATTGCGACGCCTCCACAACCTGATTGCCACGACTATCACACTCTGCACGGATTAGCGCGAGGGGTAGGGCTGCTGCGACAACTTGGCCATGATATTCGATTGCAACTTGTTGCTCCTTGGCGGCAAGAAGACTTGGATCAATGCGATGCCATCATTTTAAATTTGGTATCGATGGATCGACCCCCGTTTCTCGTTTCGGAGATCGAGCGAGTAAAGCGCTTTCTTGAGAACGGTGGTGGAATGCTGATCATCACGGACCATTCCAATTGTTACTATCACGGCCACATGTTGATGCCATTGCTGGACAGTTTAGACGTCAAGATGCCTCTCGTTACCGCATGCGACCAGAAGCCATTTGCGATTGGCCAAGGCAACGGCTGGATCTGCATCGATGATTTTGTCGATCATCCAATTACGCAAGGCCTTAAGCATGTCGCATTCCAATCGGGCGGCTGCGTCGATCCACGATTCGGAGTAGCTTGGACCAGCAAAAACAGTTGGGGCGATTTGAATTCGAATCCGCGATACGCCGAAGGAGGAAACCCAGGTCTCTACGGAGATTTTATTCAGACTGCGTTTGAACCCAAAGGCAAGCAAGCAGTGATCTTGGGCAAGTCTGTTGGCAAGGGGCGGTTGGCGATCATCGCAGACCAAAATGCTCTTGGTGGAATGTACTTGTCGTACGCAGACAATCGCCAACTGTGGATACAGGCAGTGTCATGGGTGGGTGGATTGCCGATTGAATCTACGCTCGCGGCAACTGAAATTCCAGATGAAGGGAAAAACATAATTTGGTGCTACGAGCCGCTCGGATTCCACGAGTTTCGGTTTGGGAGCGATGAGGGACAGGCCCTCTACAATCTTTATGGTTGGCTAACAAGATATTACGACGCCCGTGCTCGAGAGAAGCCGGTAAAGGGTACGCAGCTTGCAATCATTTCGATTGACGATCTTTTTTCAAAGCCCGATGTAAGTCGCGATCGCGTAAAGCAAATGCTGCAAGATGGGATGCATGTTGTTGCAATTGTGCACGCAGATCGTGCGAGCGATGATGGCGTATTAGGAATGTCGGCCAAGGAAGCCGATCTGGCGGCCATCGTCCAAGAGTTGGCCATGCAACCTGTTTCGGGAGATTGCGAAATCGTTTCTGCTGCGTACGAAGCGGCGGGAATTGGGAAATTGATTCTAATTTCAGATCGCGACTTAACTAACGAGCGTTTTTCTGTTCCAGAAAAAAAGCCAGGGGACGAACAGCAAGCCATAGAAGCCCAGTTCATCCGGCTCTTGGATAAGTTGGTTCCCGCGTTTCGCCCGCAGGAAATTGCACCCACTTTTCGCTCCGAGTGACCAAGAATAATGGAATTTGTGGACTCTGCGGTCACCCTTTTTCTTCCATTGCATGAAAATGGGCGGAAATATGGTATCTTTTCTGCCTGGGCTTGGGAAACTAACGCATCGATCATGCGGAGCAAGAAATGGCAGAGTCATCGCAGCAGAAGCGCAAACACAGTGTGCTTTTCGTTTGCCTTGGAAATATCTGTCGTTCCCCTGCTGCAGAGGGTGTGATGCTCAAATTGTTGGCCGACCGTGATTTGTCGGAAGTCATACACGTCGATTCAGCAGGAACGAGCAATTACCACTCGGGGCAATTGGCCGATCCGCGAATGCGTGCTGCTGCAGCGAAACGCGGCTATGACTTGACCAGTAAAGCGCGATCGTTTGAACGGCAAGACTTGCATCGATTCGATTTAATCATTGCGATGGATCGAGAGAACTATCGACAAGTTCACTGCTATGCGTCAGATGATGCGAAAAACGTTCATTTAATGAGCGAATTTCTTGACTCGAATTGGCCTCGCGATGTTCCTGACCCGTATTATGGCACCGATGACGGTTTTGAATTTGTATTGGATATGATCGAAACGGCTTGCCCCCGAATACTGGAAAGCCTCCCGCTCAACCAAGATTCCGAGACGAAGACTACCTAAAACAAGTCAGAAGGCTTCGTCAAATCGACCCTGTCTCAACTTTCATCGACCAACAAAATCGTTTATATTGGGCGGTAGCAGAGTAGTTGGAAAGCACCCTTTCTGAGTAGCTGATAAGCCTTGCTAAGTAGCTAGTAAGATTGCTAAGCAAAAAGAACGACGCTGGACGATCAGTTGATTGCGATGACGGAAAATTCGAATTGAGTGAATTAAGAACACTTGTAGTGTGCTTCGAATCGTGATGATTGTGTTTGTATTTGATCAGTAAGTGCACCCAGCCGTCATCACCCTATTATGAAAATGATCCACGGCATCATGTCGACTACGACACTGATACCCGAGCCTTGTCAGGCTCCAATAACTTCCGAGCATTTATAGTTCTACAGAGAGAATTCAATGTCCGATCACTGGAACAAACTTGCCGACGAACTCGGCACGCCTTCGTTAGACCCCGTACAAAAAAGGTCGCCTTCGGAATCATCCGCTTCGAGCAGTCACTCAGCGTCCGCTAAAGCAGCGGTACACTCGTCAGTTCATCATGACGAAGTTCCGAAACCAGCCAAACCCGCAAAGAAAAGTTCGTGGGACAGCATTACCGAGTTTTTCGGTATCTCAAGCCGTTCGCGAGATGCAGTGGAAGAGTCTCCCGCAGAGCCCGAGCAACTTCCAATTCCGAGCTTTCAAGAAGAAGTGAAACCCGCGCCTGCCGTGCGTGAGAGGTCACCACGCCCCCCGCAACGTGACAACCGGTCCCAACGTCAACAGGCACAGGAAGACAAGCGTCCTAAGCCCAACAAGACGAGTATGTGGCCGGTTTCCGAACCTGAACCCGAGGCACCGGTCGATGTGATTGCGCCGGTTGACGCGATCCCTTCCTTCGGAGATTTGGAAGCGGTTGACATTTCGACGCCGGAAGACTCAACGGAATCTCCTGAGCGTCGTGGACGTCGTCGAAGGTCTCGAAGAGGTAGAGGTGGGGAGCGAAATCCTCGCACCGATGCTTTAGAAGCACCAGAGACGTCGAGTGCGTCCGATGACGATCTGCCTGTCGTCGAACGGACTGCGGCACCGGTTCGCTCCGAACCGCGAGGCAGATCGGAACCAAGGGGTCGTTCCGACTCACGCGGTCGCTCGACCCCCCGAGGACGTTCCGAGGCACCGAACCGGCCTCGTCCGCCTGCTCATGATATCCCGGCTCCACGTGCATTTGCTGCGGGCTTTGACGACGATCCGCCTTTGGTTGATACACCATTGGAGGATTCGGCCGAAGCTTGGCCACCGGTTGCAGCGGAAGCCGACGATGACCAAGTCGCGCGTCCTCGCCGCCGTCGCCGACGTCGTGGAAGTTCCAGCACAAGTGGTGCGCCTCGTCCCGAAGGCACCGTTCGACCAGTAAGCGAAGGGATCGATGGGGATGATGCTGATTTCGCTGATCCTGAAGACTCGGATGAAGGAGGCGTTCGGCGACCTCACATCAAAGTTCCAACTTGGGACGAAGCCATGTCCATTCTGGTTGAATCCAATATGCTAAATCACCAGCGAACGCCAGCCAGTAGTCGCCGCCGAGGTCCTCCGCCTCGCCGTCGCGATTAAGTGTCAAAATTTACTTTGAGAACGTTGCTCGATGTGTATTAAAACTCCCCGAGTAACCGATTGGGGCTTGACCCAGACCAAGCAACTGGGATGATTACTTTTTCTGCTGTATACGGTGTTTGCTGCCTGTGAGGGGCTCTCGCAAGGGGGAGCCGTGAACCTGGTCAGGACTTAATTGGAGCAGCCATAAGCGGGGTACTCTTGTGCGAGGGCCTCTCATGGGCAGCAATCGATACCGTCTCTCGATGGAACTTGGGCTTCCATTCTCCCCCGCCTTTTCATTACGCTGATCCTATTATTAATGCGATCGGCTTGCAAATTGCGGTTCAATTCCTGCCGATAGCAGCGCCAACTAGCAGCCAAGGTCATTTTCGCGTGAAATGAACCAAGCCCGTTCAAAATTGTCCCCTATCACATGTAATCACGATTCCCTGCACGATACTATCGATCCACATCAAAATTGAAACGGATCGATCAATTTAGAAAGTTCCTATGTCAGCCACCATCCTTCCATCGAAAGTTGAATTGACTCCAAAACTAAGCCAAAGATCGAATATGGTCGCCGATCAACCCATCGGCAAATTGATGCATCAAGCGTTGGCATATCCGAATCTCATTTCGTTGGCGGCTGGATTTGTTGATTATGCAACTTTGCCAGCAGCGCTGACCGCCGAGTCCTTCGCGCGATTGAGCGAAAACGAGGGAGCCTTGAAGGTCGCGCTGCAATACGGAAGTACACAAGGCGACAGCAAACTTCGCAAAGCGATCCTCCAGTTCGCTTATCGACATGATGGAATGGCGGAAACAATCAGCCCAGACCGAGTATTGGTGACCTCAGGAAGCAATCAATTACTCCATATGTTGTCCGATTGTTTGTTTGATCCAGGAGATATCGTTCTAACAACAGCGCCAACTTATTTTGTATATTTAGGCGTTCTGAACAGTCTTGGAGTTCGATCGGTTGGGATCGAGTCCGACGAACAAGGGATGTGTCCGGAAAGCCTCAAGGCAACCTTGGATTTGCTCCGTACCCAAGGCTACGCCGAACGCGTCAAGGCAGTATATCTGGTCCCCGAATACGACAATCCTCGCGGCATTACCATGGGAACCGAACGGCGGCAAGCGATCGGTGCCGTGCTGGATCAATGGCGAGAAACAACTCACCCAGTCTGGTTGATCGCCGATTATGCCTACCAGGAACTGGGGTACTATGGCGAGGAAATTCCAACTTTCCGTTCGCTCAAATCAAGCTGGGATGCAACGACAATCGAAGCTGGAACATTCAGCAAGTCCTTTTCGCCCGGTGTCCGCGTTGGCTGGGGCGTACTGCCCGAGTCATTGGTGGAGCCGATGAATAGCCAGAAAGCTAACATCGATTTCGGTTCACCAAATTTTAATCAACACCTGATTCTGAATGTGCTGCAGCATGCAGATATCGAAGAACATCTTCAAACGATTCGCAAAGGTTATCGTAGCAAACTCGAGTCGACACTTGAGTCGTGCGAAAAGCATCTTGGCTCCATTCCCGGTGTTCGATGGACACGCCCCTCCGGAGGATTGTACGTTTGGGTTGAATTGCCGGAAGGAATGGCTGCTGGTCCGGATTCGGAACTCTTTCGCCAAGCGGTTAAGAGTGGCGTGTTATATGTGCCCGGCGAGTATTGTTTCCCATCCGAGGGAACCCAAGTTCGCTACAACTCAATGCGATTGACGTTCGGGGTTCAGACACCTGACCGTATCGAACAAGGTATCGCGTTGCTGGCCGATGCCATCGTAAACTGCTTGAAGTCACCCGCGAAATAGTCAGCTCGCGTGAGATTCGCCAAGTCATCCACTGAATACCCGAAAAAGTTTCTCGCGTGCTGATGAGCGAACTGTGCTTTGGAATAAGAAAACCCACTCTTGCTAGCTAATGGCTGCGATTATCCGCGAGATTGGTTTTGACTTGTAACCACGGACAAGCCTAAAGTGTACTGAGAGGATATTGTCCCTTGGCTCTCCAATCGCACTTTCATGACTCGCATCGATCGATACATTTTCGGACTCTACATCAGAATCTTGCTGATCTGCTTTTCAAGTTTGGCAGGTCTGTTGATACTGGTACACGTATTCGCGAACTTGGACGAGTTTGCTGAATTCACGAAGATGAAAAAGAACGTTGGATTGGCGTTCCTCAGCTTTTACGGTCCTTTCATGCTTCGCATTTTCGATCGTTTATGCGGATTGTTGGGATTAACAACCGTTCTGTTTGTCGTCGCGTGGCTCTATCGCACAAACGAATTAACTGCAATTCAAGCTGCTGGCATCAGCAAACGTCGGATCATGCGATCCTTGTTGATTGCATCTGCAGCGTTGTTCGCGTTTGCGGCAATGAGCCGTGAGTTCATCATTCCTCGATTCGCGAATGTCCTCGGCAAAGAGCTTAAAGAACTGGTTGGTGAATCACCCCATCAGATACGTCCGATTTTTGATGAGGAGTATGGCATGTTGATTGGTGGACGACACCTTCTTCCCAAACAACAAGAAATCGTCGATCCTATTTTTAGACTGGAAGGGCCAATCGCGCGGTACGGACGTCAATTGTCCGGTCGTTCCGCTCGGTTTCTCGAAGCCAACGACCGGGACCCGTCAGACAAAGACCCCATGGGCAAGCATCCTCGAGGATTTTTGATTTCAGGTATCCTCACTCCGCCGGAAATTGATCGCAATGATTCGATTACGATTTCAAGTCAACCTGTGTTGCTGACTTCGAAGGACACCCCATGGTTATCAGTCGGCCAGTGTTTTGTCGCAAGTTCCGTGCGGTACGATCTGCTTCAAAGCAGTAGTAATTGGAGCCAAACTGCTTCGACTGCAACGCTGATACAACGACTTAGACGTGACGCGCAGTATTGTCGTGAAGATGTGCGAATCTCTTTGCATACACGATTCGTACAGCCGTTTCTGGATTGTACGCTGCTGATGCTGGGACTACCGATTGTGCTACGGCGACAGGATCGACATCTATTTTGGATTGCTGGTGCGGGGATCAGCGTGGTAGCCGGATTCACCATTTTCGTGATGGCGTTTCATGTCATCGGGTCGAGCGGAACGCTCATTTCGCCCTCAACAGCAGCTTGGGCTCCCCTCATCATCATGATGCCGATTGCTTGGGTTAGAACCAAGTCAGCTTTGGAAGGCTAACTAAATTTACTGCCTGGCCACGGTCATTCAAAAGCAATAACTACGAATGCCGGACAGAACTGACAAGCGATGGGGCCAATAAAAAATGGCTACCTGTCGTGAACGGCAGGCAGCCATCGTGTTTTTGAGTTACTGCAAATTCATTAAGCTAATCTAGCAACCCAGTCTTTACTGCCCAAACAGCGGCTGCGGTTCGGTCCGGCGAATGCAATTTGCGAAGGATGTTTTGCACGTGTTCCTTGACGGTTTCCACGCTGATGTTTAACGAGTTACCGATTTCCTTATTGCTCAATCCTAACGCGATATGGCGCAAGACTTGACGTTCACGATTGGTAAGCGGATTGTCAGGGTTGTCGGACTTATCTTTCCGCCTTTCCATAGTCGTTTGAACTTGTTTCATAACGCTTGTGTCTGGCGGTGGCTCTTTACGAGCAGCTCGCTTTAGAGTGTCCACCATTTCGTCTCGCGTGGAACCCTTCAGCAAATAGTCAACGGCTCCTAAAGCAATCGATCGAGCGACATAGGTCGGATTGTCGAAAGTCGAGATCATGACAACCGGAAGCTCAGGCTTCTTTTTTCTCAAAGTAGCCAAAACGTCCAATCCGTCCTCATCGTTCAAGCGGACATCAAGCAGCACGACGTCAGGCTGCTTTGTCGTAGAAAGTTTTAGGACATCGGTTCCGTTTTGAGCGACACCAATGATCTCAACGTCAGTACCGTTCAAAAGGCTTACTAAGCCTTCGCGTACGACCTCATGGTCGTCCCCAATAATTACTTTTGTTTTCATGATCTTCCTCGAACTGTACTGAACTCCGATCAATCAGTTTTCGTAATTCCCCCGCGCCCAAAGTAGCAAAGTAATGCAGTTAACACAGTTTCGCAAGCATTGCATGGGAAGGGGATGGCATTCTGACAGACAATTTTCTAAAAACATCCCTTCCGTTCCTCATTACATTTTAACATGCCAACACTAATTTGCTAGTCGTTTCTACGCCAACTAAGCATACCGACAGGGGGGGTCAGCAGGCGCTAGGGCATCAATTTAGCTGATGAAATCGCCGGAATTCTACCATTTGCCGAAAACACGACCTACGTTTGAGGAAGGTATCGTGCCATTCGTATTACAAGGTAGAGCAAGGCCAAACAATGGGTAGCGAAAGTGTCCTATTAATCGATGACGACCGCCGTCTGCTGGAATCGATGCGCGACTGGTTGTCATCTGTCGGTTTTGTAGTTCAAACCTGTCACTCTGCCAAGTCGGCTCCCAAGATTATCAAGGAGCGACAATTTGATTTAATCCTCTGCGACTTGCGTTTTGACGATGGAGATGGGTTCGACATCCTTCGAGTTTGCAAACGAGCATGTCCCAAAACGCCGTTCCTCATGATGACTGGATATGGCGGACCCGATGCAGCGGCGGAGGCCGTTACCGCAGGTGCGTTTGATCTCCTCACCAAGCCCATCATCGATCAAGAACTAATGATCGCCATGCGGCGTGCCCTTGATCAGCAAAAAGTCACAGACGAAAACGAGAGACTTAAAGCTGCCTTGGATCGTCGATTTGGAATGGAAAGCGTATTGTCCCACGACATACGAATGCAACAAATTTTTGAAACGATCGATAGTGTCGCGGATGCTCGTGCAAACGTTCTGATTACTGGCGAGAACGGAACCGGCAAGAGTATGATTGCTCGAGCCATTCATCAACGGAGCCGACGCCGCAATCAACCTTTCGTCGAAGTTGCCTGCGGCGCTTTGCCTGATAATTTGCTTGAGAGTGAATTGTTCGGTCACGTGTCAGGCGCATTCACCGGAGCTTCACAAAACAAGATAGGTAAATTCCAAGCTGCCGACGGTGGGACTTTGTTCCTTGATGAAATTGGCACATCATCGCCGGCCCTCCAAGTAAAACTACTTCGAGTTCTTCAGGAACTTCAGTTCGAGCCTGTGGGAAGT
>JANMNK010001004.1:0-7254 GCA_031373875.1 Pirellulaceae bacterium
GGTCGTCAGGCAATATTGCAGGTAACACAGATTCATCGTCCGGATAAAGATCAAACCATTTCTGCGTCGCATAACATGGAACATGCGGCAGAAAAAAACCTGCTGCAAGGAAAAAGGGTTTATCCTGACGTGCCGAGTGAATTTGTTCGATCGTCCACGATGCGACCTTGTAGTCGCCTTTCTCACTGTCGTCGTGTGGGAAGACGCCCCAGTCCATTAGCGGGTGATTACCCATCGGCGCTGGCGGTATGAGCTTTTGAGAGGGCTTCGGACCAACGCTGCTTCCAGGGCCCCAAACGTCGAATTCGGATCGCTGTTGTTCTGGTGATAGACCGCCATGAAAGATCTTGCCGGAGGTCAACGTTGCGTAACCATGGGAATGGAAATGTTGCGCCAACGTCACGCGTCCTGCAAGTTCCGGTACGTCACGAAACCAAGGTGATAGGCCATAAATGCCCGTTGTCGTAGGACGCAACCCCAGCATTAGGCTGGTGCGCGAAGGATTGCAAAGAGGAGCCTGACAGTGTGCATTGAGAAAAACCGTTCCGCGTTTTGCAAGTGCGTCGATGTTGGGCGTTTTCGCGAGCGGATGCCCGCCAAGAGTACCAATCCAATCGTTTTGATCGTCGATCGCGATGAAGATGACGTTGGGACGGTCTTCTAAATAGGCGTAGGTTGACGCGGCATGGAGCGTGACCAGAACTACGATGAGGATGTGTCGATACGCAAAGGGAATGAAGGCCATAGTGAGCGCTGCAACAATGTGTTAGTTCAAATCGGGAATCGGCAACGGAAATATCTGGTTGTCGGCAACTTGCTTTCGAAGGACTTCTTTCGCCTTTTCAATCCATTGGCCGTAACACGCTGCAAGATTCTGCGTTTCACCTCGATCTCGTTCCAAATCGTAAACCTCCCACTCGCCAATTTTCTTGGTATTGAGTTGTCGGCGGACAATTTTGAAGTTATCGATACGCACGGCAGCTTGGCCACCGTATTCAGGGAAAACCCAAACCATCGGATTTCGATTCTGGATAGGTAAGCCCGTGGTTAATGTCGACCAAAGACTCACGCCATCCAGGTCGCCTGGTTGATCCAGATTGGCCGCTTCGCAAAGTGTTGGAAACCAGTCGGCAAAAAAACTCGGTGAATGATTGACTTGACCCGCTTCAATACGTCCCGGCAAGTGAGCAATCATGGGGACCCGAATTCCTCCTTCCTAGACAATGCCTTTGTAACCGCGCAGATCCGCAGTGCTGTTAAAAAACTTGGGATCGGCACCACCGATATGAAAATGAGTATTCGATTGGCCTGGATGCGTCGAGCCATTGTCCGACGTAAAGATAACCAAGGTGCGATCCGCTATACCGTGTCGATTCAAGGCGTCCATCACCTTTCCAACGTATCCATCCAAGTCTGAAATCATTGCAGCGTAGGCGGCGCGTGGTCTCGGATGAGGAAGATAACCACACTGGCCGCGATAATCTTCGTTATCCCATTCTGTTGGGAATTTATTAAGTGACTCTAGCGGAGGATGCATTGCCACGTGCGGTTCGATGAATGGCAAGTAGAGGAAGAACGGATTTTCATGATTCCTTTCGATGAATTTCTCGGCTTCGGCAATCATCAGTTTAGGAGCGTAGTTTTCGCTGAACCAGTCTTCTGCGCGAATCGTACCTTCGGCTTGTTTGCGGGCGCCTGGAATGGCTGTGGCGTTAATCAATACGCGATCCTGATTGCGCCACAGATGAGAGGGAAAGTAACTGTGTGCGACCGCTTGGCAGTTGTATCCAAAGAACAGATCGAACCCTTTTTTATTTGGGTCGCCAGTACTGCCGACAGGGCCAAGTCCCCATTTGCCCATCGCTGCTGTTTTGTATCCTGCTCTGCTGAACATCTGCGCTATGGTCGTTGCAGATTCGGACAAGGGATGTTGACCTTCGGAGAATTCCGCAAAGTGTACTTTGGCTTGCAGGTTGCCTCGGATTTCGGCATTTCCTAAGTGTTTACCAGTCATTAAAACGCAGCGGGACGGTGCACATACGGGCGCGCCGCTGTAGTGCTGCGTGAAACGCATTCCTTGAGCTGCAAGCTTATCGAGACTTGGAGTGGGGATTTTCTGCTGACCGTAACATCCCAATTCGCCCCATCCAAGGTCGTCAGCAAGAATGAACACGACGTTTAATGGGACGTCCATCGGTTCACCTGCAGTCAGTCGGCCGCAGCATATGCAAACAATCAGGATGCAAAGCCAAAGTATGTGCTGCGTGGTTCGTCGGTAGTTGCGATACATAGCCTGTCACAAAAAACGATTAGATTGAGGCGCACAAAATGCAGCTTGCCGGCTACTTCGGTTTCTTGTCATTGGCGGGCTTAGGTGGTTCGTTATCGAATCGCTGGTTACCGAAAGCGGTTCGCGGAGCGGGTTCGGTGTCTTTTGCTTCTTTGCGAACCCGTTCAAGCTCTTTATTAAGTTGCTCGACGATAGGAGCATACGTCGGGTCAGAATAAAAGTTCTTGGTTTCCTGTGGATCAACTTGACGGTCCAGCAGCTCCCAATCGTCGACATCGGGTTTGTAGTAGTGCACCAACTTAAAGCGATCTGTAATCACTCCATAATGCGGTCGCACCCGATGCGGTTCCGGGAATTCGTAATAGTGATAGTAAAGTGACTTACGCCAGTCGTTAGGCGTTTCACCCTTGAGCAGGGGCACCAAACTGCGACCTTGCATGTCAGAGGGGGATTCTATGCCAGCGATATCAAGAAAGGTCTCCGCAAAGTCGATTAGGGAAACGATGTCATCGTTTACGCTTGCGGGTTTTGTGGTCCCAGGCCAGCTAACCATCAGAGGTGTTCTCAGAGATTCTTCGAATATCCATCGTTTGTCGTACCATCCATGTTCGCCCAGAAAGAATCCTTGGTCCGAGGAGCAAACCACCACGGTGTTCTCGGCAAGTCCTTCGGATTGCAGCGTATCCAAGATTTTTCCAACACTCTCATCGACCGCTTTGACGCAACCAAGATAATCGTGCATGTAGCGTTGATACCGCCATCGAATAAGATCTTTTCCTGTCAAGTTAGCCTGGAGAAAAGCTTCGTTGCGTGGACCGTAGTATGTGTCCCAAGCCTTTTTTTGTTCGGCATTGATACCCGGAGGCAAAGTTAGCTTAACGTCCAACTCTGAAAACGTTCGATCGAGTCCCATGCGATGATCACTAATTGCAGTGCTTCGCCCCGCAAAGTCGTCAAAGAGCGTTTCGGGTTCTGCATGAGGACGATCGTTGTCCCACCCGAGGTGACGCAAGGCTGGGGACCATTCTCGATGAGGCGCTTTGTGCTGGCACATCAACATGAACGGTTTTGATTTATCGCGGTTCTTGATCCAGTCGACTGAGAGATCCGTCACAATATCGGTGACGTACCCATCCGTTTTCACTTTGCCGATGCTCTGGATCATCGGCGGGTTGTAGTAAATCCCTTGACCAGGCAGTATCTGCCAATAGTCAAAACCCGTTGGCTCGCTGACCAAGTGCCACTTGCCAATGACCGCTGTTTCGTAACCCGCTTTCTGAAGCAGTTTTGGAAAAGTCTGTTGAGTTGAGTCGAACGTGCAATTGGAATTGTTGTAAAAACCATTCAAGTGCGAATACTTGCCGGTCAGGATGGTAGCCCGACTGGGTCCGCAGATGGAATTGGTCACCAAGCATCGGTCGAATCGCATCCCTTGTTGCGCGAGTCGGTCCATGTTCGGAGTTTCCAGCAGACGCCGTTTTTCGCCATAGCAACTGAGAGCTTGGCAAGTCAAATCATCAGAAAAAATGAAAACAATATTAGGCCGCTGAGCCTCGTCAGAGCGAGCAGGCTCCAGAAGATGTTGCGTCAAAAGTAGGTAGACAACGAAACAGATTATGCCAAGCGAGCGCATAAAAAACTCCTGACTTCAGGAAACAACATTTCATATAGGTAAAGCTCAAACATCCGCCGAAATATCAGAATGATTCGGGGATTAACTCATCCGCTAGTCTAGCCAAACGGACATCGCGTGTGGCGTCAGCAGGAAAAATGAGTCGAAAAATGCTCAGAATGAGCGTAGGTACTTTAAGCAGTTCCCATCAAGAAATCGCCCTAGACCTTGCTCAGGGCGAAAATGTTTATTTGAGGCTACGACAGAACGGGCATTATTGGAGACCAGGGAGGAAGTTTGTCAGACCTCTGCTTGAATCGTCTCCAGGAAATTCGTATTCAGCTCGAACTGATTCGGATTCTTGCGAAAGCGAACGTAGTTTGTCCAAGGCACGCTTTTCGAGTTGTCGGACGCGCTCCTTCGATACACCAAGCACATCTGCGAGTCGTTGAAGAGTTTGAATTCGGCGATGACCTCCGAGTGAAAATCTCGCCCGCACAATAAATTTCTCGCGTCGATCCAGCTTGTCCAGCATTGTCGCAAGCCGCGACCGCAATTGGTGCCATCGGGCCTCGTCCACGTTGGATGAGCGATCCGGTTCAACAACATCGAGTGCCATTTCGTCAACGCTGGCAGCAATTTTCTTGCGCTCAGTATATCGCTGCATGACGCATCGGTAAGCATTTCGACGGATAACCTGAGTCGCATACGTGCTGAAACGGAAACCCTTGTCGAAGTCAAATTTCTCGATCGCGCGAAGCAATGCCATCACTGCGTCGCTAAGCAGATCATCGAAAGTGTTATCGACATTGACGAACTTTTTCACTATCGAAATCGCCAGTCGCATGTTGCTCTTGATGAGCTTGTCACGATACCAATCTGCAACAAGTAGCAGACCTTGAATTCGAACTAGTTCATGTTCCGTCGCCGATTCTGGTTTTAGCCTGGATCGGAGTTGGTTCGCTCGGAATCGCAAAAAGTTCATCCTTTGGAAAAGACTCACTTCTTGTGGTGCCGTTAGCACTAAGCTGTCACACATCCGCACCAAATGGCTTGGAACGTTTTTTGGCGGCAGCGGTTTGCTTTCTGAGTCGTTGAACCCTTCGAACAGCGAGTTGCCAAGAATTGATTTCTCTGCGCCTTCCGAGTGGAACTCTGCATTGTCCATAAATCCGATTTCAACGGTCAACGTCGCATTGAGACGCTTATGAAACGGCTCGTCGGAAACGGTTGGGATAGAAAGTTGGCAAAACTCCGAGAATGCCGATTCCAGTGCTCGACCCTTAAAAGTCTTTTTGGGGGTGGCTAACTTCGACGCACCAACGCTGGAAATAGGACGCCTTTGGGCAGCGGGGGAAGCTTGGGACATTTTTACTCGCTCCTTGAAACGTGCAAAACGCTCGTTAAACAGTCAATTCATTCACAATGCTATAATTTATTCTCCGCAGTACGCAAAATGGATTCACTGAAGTCACCGAAAAGAGACCGATTTCCTTCATTTTTCTTTTCACGCTTGACAATCAGCTACAGTTATGCAAAATCGTCCAAAACGTTCAAGACTTGTGAGGAATCAATTGCAAACGCACTTTACCCCCAAACAGGTGGCCGCAGCACTAGACGTAAGTGAGTCTTCGGTGAAGCGATGGTGTGATTCTGGTTTGATCTCAACAATTCGAACTGTCGGTGGACATCGACGAATCACTCAGGCTGGACTGCAACAATTCTTGGCCGCGTCAAATCGGAATTGCCTCATTCCTTTCACGAATCAATTGGGCAGCCTCAATGAGTCTGATACCAATGAGGCACCGCAATCGACGACAATATCGGATGATGTCGTATCGAGCGTCAGTGGTAAATTCATGACGGCTCTAATAGAGGGAAACGAAAACGATTGCAGGTCAATTTTTCATGCCTGGCTCAATTCGGATTCGTTAGCATCGTTTGCTGATCTTATCCTGTGTCCTGTGTTCGAGGAAATCGGAGATCGCTGGTCATGTGAGCAGATTGATGTTTATCAAGAGCGTCGTGGATGCGAGATTGTCGTTAGGTTGATTCAAGAATTCCGAAACACGATACGCAAACCTTCGTTAGATGCTCCGCTGGCGATTGGGGGTTCGCCCAGCAATGATCCTTACACACTCCCTGGTCAGCTCATTGAATCCGTGCTTCTCGAGGGAGGCTGGCGAGCGATCAATCTCGGCACCAATATCCCGCTTGAGTCGCTCGGCAATGCAATTCGCGTCGAACGGCCACGATTGTTTTGGTTGAGCGTTTCCAACATGCAAGATCCAGCCAGCTTTGTTGAGCAGTATCGAGAATTCTCAAGGTCCATCTCAAACGATGTTGCTGTTGTTGTTGGCGGTCGAGCTCTCAACGATCGTATTCGACCTAAACTGAAGTTTGCAGCTCACTGTGACAACTTAAGGCAGTTGAGCGATTTTGCTGCAGCGCTACGCGGCGTCCGCAGAGTTTTCGGAAGTTCATCTAATTAGCTTTGTCGGGCCTTTTCAACTCTCCTCGCACTTATATCCAAGGAATCGAAACTATGCTTCGTCGCGACTTCAACAAACTGCTTGGCTTTAGTGTTTTGGCATCATCAGCTTCCAGGTTTTCCATTGCGGCAGATCAAGCCGAACAAGTTGCCAAGCCAGAAAATTGGCCCTGCTGGCGTGGCCCGAGTCGCGATGGCAAAACGACGTCCGACGTTTGGCCACAGGAACTGAATGAGCAATCCCTCAAGCTGCGATGGGAAGTTCCACTCGACGACAGCTATTCCGGTCCCATCGTTTACGGTAACCAAGTCATCGTTACTGAAACGCGTGGTAAGAAAATGGAAGCGGTCCATGCATTTGCCGTAGATTCGGGAGAAAAGCAATGGTCGCAAGAATGGCCTGGCGAAATGACCGTCCCGTTCTTTGCAAAACGGAACGGTGATTGGATTCGGTCAACGCCGGCATGCGATGAGAATAACGTATACGTTGCAGGCATGCGCGACGTGCTTGTTTGCTTGAATCGAAATGATGGATCCGAGAAATGGCGATTCGATTTCCCGGCCCGCTTTAAAACGGCTTTGCCTGATTTTGGTTTCGTTTGTTCTCCTCTGGTCATAGGCGACCGAGTGTATGTTCAGGCCGGCGGCGCGTTTGTTTGCCTTGACGGCTCGACCGGCAAAATCGTTTGGCGGTCCCTCGAGGATGGCGGAGGAATGAACGGCAGTGCATTCTCCTCACCGATATTGCAAGAAATTGCCGGCAGGAAACAGATCCTGGTACAGACTCGCAACGATCTTTGTTCGGTTGATCCGGACTCCGGTTCCAAGATTTGGAGCACAAAGATTGAAGCCTTTCGCGGC
>JANMNK010000527.1:0-4516 GCA_031373875.1 Pirellulaceae bacterium
GTGGGTAACGGGTTGAAACCCGTTCTACGGGTTCGTGAACGTTGAGCCGTAATACAAAAAGATAAAGAGTCGCCAACCTTCATTTCTTGCCTCCCTCGCACCAGTCAACGCCATCGCACCAGGCGAAATCGAATGCACCAATGACCTGGAAGTCCTTGAAGCCACTTCCATCCATCCCATCTGGTCCGTTGTTCTTGACGATTGGATGCCGCTCAGAGTGTGGTGAGCCATCGAGATGCGTTGCGAGGATACTTCTGCGGTGCCGCATTGATTGTTAAATGAGCATCGTTGAGATGGCTGATGTTGACCAAATAAGAGTCTTCGCGAACTTGAATCACAGCTTTCGACTGCTAAGCCCACAGTCGTTCTCCGAATACGCGATGCCTGCTGAAGCTACTCCAATTTTCAAGAGTAGATGGCATTTCGACAAAAGCCAGGTTTCTCAAAAAATCAATCGCATGTGCAAATGCGATTTCGATTCCGTAACGCAAGGTCTTCACGGAGTGCGCTGGCCAGCGATCGGCGATGGTACTCGCAAATGACTTGGTAGATTTATCTATGCAGAAAGCAGATCGAACGCAACGCGAGTGGAGTTGCACAAAAGGCTATTTTACTTCGGTAGCCTTCAATTTGAAAATCGCGTAGTAAGTGCCGTCGGGATACTTGAACGTCTCGGTATCAACTTCGAATTTTCCGCGAACGCTGATGGGCCGCGTTGAGAAATCGATCGACTTGTCACCGTCCATCTCAACGATGATGCAATCGTAAAGCATAGCGCCGGGACCAAAGCAGCATTCTTGGTTGTCTCGAACAAGTACAAACTGTTTGATGCCGCTTTGTTGAAAAACAGAGGTCGGAAGTATGTAGCCGCGGATTCGCATTGTCTTTTTGTTAAGCTCGACAATCTTCTCGGGTAGCATCTTCTTTTCAAACTTGCCACCGCGTTCGATTTCGAACTTAAGATCATCAAACGTATAATCGCCACGTTTGCGAGCGGCTTCTCGGGCCTTAAGTTCAGCTTCCTCTTTTCGCAAATCCTCTGCGGTCTTGGGAGGTGCTTCGATCGTGATTCCACGCTTGGGTGGATTTTGCGCAAGCGTCGCAACAGCAGAAATCAATATCGCTAAGCCAAAAACGGCTGGACCGACTTTAGAAACCAACGACCGAATGAGCATTGAGAGTACCTCCATTTATAGAGATACACTTTAGCCTAAATTGTCAACGCTGTCGGCGCCAATTCGTGGGCGCCGAGAGCCGATTGGAAGCTACACAATTACCGTGATTAGTAGACAGGCAGTCGAGGTTATGGCTCTTCTCGATCGATTTCCCCACCTTCTCTCGTCGAAAGAGCTCGGTAGACCTCTAATTTAATCGAATCAGAAATCATGCGTGTCGACGAATCGGCAGAGAGGAAATGTGCTCCACCGCGATGAAAGCTGGCGAAGTCATCGAAATGCTGGTCGCTGTGATTGGGCGTGTGATCCGCCATTCCAACAATTCTTGCTTCGGGTTCGGCTGCTTCATGAACTAATCCGTGCCATACAGGGCTGCCAAATTTGGTAGTTCGTTCACCAACCATTATAGTGTTGGTCAATCCATCAGTAATTTCGGCAAGTCGCAAGAAGCGATTGCCAAAAAATACTCCATCTCCATCGTGAGGGGCATCCTCAATTTCAAAGGTCCCGAACATCCCAGAATAGTTGCTCTTGGCAATCGGGAAAAGCGTCTCGCCGCGGTCAATATTATGCGGATGATGTGGATCTGATCCCGATGCAATAATGTGATCGTGTCCATCCCCGGCTCCGATGTTAAAGATATTCGAACCCGTATCGGATGGACATATAAAAGTCTGAATGATGGCAAGTCGAGCTCCCGTGTTGTTTTCGTGATCCACAGGCAGAGTGAGATCGATCGAGTTCCATGTATTGGTTGCTTCAAGGTATGGCAACAGCGAAGCAGACCAGCTCCAGCCTGGCGAACCATGTCCATCGTTATCCATCCATCCGCTAGGAAGTACCCGATAGGTCGATTCGTAATTGTGAATGGCCATTCCAATTTGACGCATGTTGTTAAGGCACTGTGCGCGCCGTGCTGCCTCGCGTGCGGCCTGAACTGCCGGTAATAGCAAGCCGACAAGGATTCCAATGATGGCGATAACAACTAAAAGTTCAACAAGAGTAAAAGCGCGATTGCGTCCGCGCAGGGACGATTTGAAATACAGCATGATCAATGTTCCCAAGAATGAAATCTCTACAAAGCGACATGATTTAAAGAACGATCAAGTCGCGGAATCACCAAAACCGAAGACCTTAGGCGGTCGGTGGGCCACGGAGGCTCGTTGGCGATGCAGAGGCGGGAACATAAAGCTTGACGAGAGGAGCAACAGCAAATTCTGGGAGCGAGACCGAGACTTGGCAAGGCTCGACGGACGAGGCAACCGAATTGGGCTGAATCAAGTCGAAACAGATCTGACAGTTATCGTCTTGAACAGGCTCAGAGGGGGCAGATTCGTCGTTCGAATCCGAATGGGCATGTCCGTGATCACAATGATGTGCGGTAGAAGTTTCGGACAGTTCCACCTGGCAAGGAAGTGAATGAGAATGGCAAAGTTCGTGATGCAGCGTTTGTCGGACCGGTCCGGCCAACAAAATTAGGCTGCAAAGCCAAACTAAACTATGCCGTACCAACCACATGTAAAAGCACCGTCTCAGAGTAGAGTTATCCGCTTAGGGGTCGATTCAATTCCTATTCGTCGCTCTTTATCATTGCTACTACAACCGGCAATGTCAATGAGAAACGTAAAATCGTGTGGCTAGCGAAAATACGGCTGTACTTTCAAATGGTTCGACCGAATCAGACGTCTGCGGAACTGCGAAGTTTCCCCAAGGCAACACGACACTTTGCCGGACATCAACAGCGAGCAAAAACGCCATGAATCTGCATGTTTGAGGGGCAAGGCGGCCATAGCTGGATGTGAAGCGTCGGACAAGTTGGAAGGTGTCGCTTGGCCATCAAGGCTCAGAATTGCCTGGATTGATTCTTTGCCGCCAAGTCTGGCTGAAAATCGTCATAATCGGTTCTTGCTGTCAGCCGAGATTCAATTTCCCGCAATTCCAGTATTTGAAGTCCTGAGTCCAGTCTTACTGGCCGACTGAGAACCAGTGGTAGATATGTTTTCGTCGTGCGAGCGCTCTGTGATTCTCGAAGAATCGGAACGCAATGGAATTGCATCAGTTCGTCCTGGAAGGCGAGTCGAAAAAATCGAGCATATAAGCGCCCAACACCCTTGAGGAGACTCAAACCCTGGTTGGGATCTTGGTTATGCAATTATTAAAATCGCGATGGCCTTTTGCTCTCGTTTTCATTGGTGCCGTAGGGTACTTGTCGCAATACTACCGAATCGATGGATTGCAAAATCTCCGACTCAAACCATTGACGGGTGCAGCGCGAACCGGCCAACCTCTGAACGGGTTGCTTCCTCGCGCGAATCCATTCCCTGCAGGTGAAACGACTGTCGGCGATTTTGGATCGACGCGACTACCAACCTCCACTCCACTCGTATCCGGTTCAGTCGGCAATAGTTCCTTGGGCGGTAATTACCTGGGCAATATTCCGTTGGGAACCTCGTTGGCACCGTTTCCACCGATCGAAAATGAAAGCCAGCTTGCCAGTACACCCAACGCACCACCGATTCACGTCGGATCATTTCACATGCGATTGTTCAATTCACCGGCAGTCCTAGGTTCCAAAGCGTGGGAAACGGCTGCGACGGTTTGTTCGCGTTTCGACGTGCTTGCCATCCAAGGAATCGCCACCAAAGAACAGGATGCCTTGCCGCAGTTGATAGCGTTGATGAATCGATCAGGTCGAACATTTGACTATATGATCGGTCCGCGCGTTGGGCCAACAGATTCGAAAGAACAATTTGCATTCGTTTTCGATACCTCGCGCATCGAGACGGATCGCGATCAACTCTATACGGTCGATGATCCCCAAGAATTACTTCGGTACGAGCCCTTGGTTGCATGGTTTCGAACGAAGGGCGTTCCGACCGAATCGGCGTTTACGTTTACGCTTGTTAACGTGCATCTCGATGAAATTAAAGCGATTGAAGAATCGTCTTTGATTCCAGAATTGGTCAAGAGTGTCTTAGCAGATGGCCGCCAAGAGGACGACATAATCTTTGCGGGAGTCTTTAACGGTTCAGCGCGCCAAATGAATTTCCTCAAGACCGCTGGCATGCTGATGGCGTTTGAAAACGTCGCAACGACCGTTCGCGCCGATCGCATGCTCGACAACATTGTTTTTCCGATGACTGCAACGATTGAGTATATGGGGCGATCGGGAACCATGGATATTCTGCGAGAATTCAATTTGTCGATTGGCGAAAGCGAAGAAATCAGCACTCACTTGCCACTGTGGGCCGAGTACAGTGCCATCGAAGGTAATCAAGTCGGCCGAGTCGCGCCGATTCAGTAGCGAGAAATCTCAGTTGAAACTGTTCGCGTGCGTGGCG
>JANMNK010001266.1:0-3859 GCA_031373875.1 Pirellulaceae bacterium
GCGTTTCAACAAGCGAATGGCGAATGGCGTTTTGCACAGAATGCGGCAATCGATTTCGGTCACGAACTGCTAGGCCAAGCGTCTGTTAATCCGAGAAAACTGAAGCGTGTTGTTTTTTGTGCGCCGAACTTGATTAGGGATCCGATCGATCACACCAAGCTGGACTTGGTGCTCATCGAACTCGAGCCAACCGACGACGCGAATGTGCCTGAATCTCTGCCGGTCGTAGCGTTTTCTGATTCTTGGATGATACCGTCGCGTGAAATTTGTACGATTGGTTATCCTGGTGCGCCACGACCTGGTACCTACCCGCCGACGCTAATTGAACAGCTATTTCAGACGACGTTTGGTTATAAACGAATTGCTCCCGGGACCTTGATTCAAGCTGCGGATAACGTCGCAAACTGGACGTTGGCTCACGATGCAACGACGCTTGGCGGAAACTCAGGTTCGATGATCATGACATTTGGACCGGAAGGCGCAGCCGTGGGACTACACTACGGCGGTCGCGTCAATGAGCCTCGCGAAAACTGGGGGCACATTTTGGGCAATGTTTTGGATGCCACGGATGCGTCAAATACCAAACTGCGCGACCGGTTAGCTGAATTTGGAATAATGCCATCGCAACCACAACCCGCGGCGATTCCAACTTGGGATCCAATGCCGAATCCGGCAGGAACACCTCCACCGCCACGCGGTCCTGTCCTGGTAAGTGCTCCTGGTGATTCTCCCGATCCAAATCGACAGCCATCAGTTGTTACCTTAAAGATGATGCGACCGATCACGAGTATCGCTGGGGCCAACCGTTTGGAATCGGCGGACTTAGAAGCTGCCGGTGATGGCGAGACGCCTGCTTCGCAACTTGCAGATCGCGAAGGATACGTGGCGAACTTTATTGGAGATTGGACAATCCCGTTGCCACAGCCAAGTGGTGACATGCGAAACATGCGGCGTGGTGGCACAGGGGCCGAACTAAAATACGAGCATTTCTCAGTCATTTTATCGGCTTCGCGTCGCATGCCGATTATCACAGCAACCAACATCGACGGAGCGGAATCTCGGCGACTGCCTCGCATTCAGCGTTGGAGTTACGACGGACGTCTGAACCAAGATGACCAATGGGGAAACGAACTTTATCAAAACAATGATTTGGATCGCGGGCATATGGTTCGGCGTGCGGACCCGGTATGGGGAAGTATGTCGGTTGCTCGACGCGCCAATGTCGATACGTTCCATTACACAAATAGTTGTCCGCAAATGGCGGGAGTCAATCAGCAAATATGGCTGGGTCTGGAAGACTATATTCTTTCGCACACTCGCGAAGACAACATGCGGGTAAGCGTTTTTACAGGGCCTTATTTCTCGGACACCGACATGGAGTATCGCGGGGCGCTGATACCGAAAGCGTTCTGGAAAATCGTTGCATTTCAATTGGATGATGGACGACCGTCGGCGACAGCGTACGAAGTCAGCCAAGCGCGAGAGTTAGAAGAATTGGAGTTTGTATTTGCCGGATATAAGACTTTCCAGATCAGCATACAGCAAGTCATGGATGCAACGGGGATCGATTTTTCGGGCTTGATTCCTTTTGACGGATTCTCGCAACATGAACGCGTCCATGGTCAAACAATCGTGGAACGGCTCGACAGTTTCAGCCAAATCCGAGTTTGATTTTCGTCGAGATATTTTGCAAATCTAAAGATGCGAGGGACGCGTTAGCGCAACTCGTTTAGTGTTTCTCTGGCAGCAGCGATCGTGCGGTCGATGTCTTCGGGGGTGTGTGCGCGCGAGATGAACATGGCTTCGAACTGGCTGCAAGGCAGGTAGGCTCCGCGATCCATCATTCCCCAGAAAAACCGAGCGTATGACTGCCGTAGACTGCGGTCGGCGGACGGCCAATCTTGAACGGGTTTGTCGTTGAAAAATAGTGTCAGCATGCTTCCAACGCGTTGGACTTGGTGCGCGATTCCGGCAGCCTGGGCGGCGCCTGCGAAACCTTCGGCAAGTCGGTGAGATTGTTGTTCAAGGTATTCGTACGGAGGGTTGTCGCGCAGCAGGCGAAGCACGGTTGCACCTGCTGCGGTTGCAAGCGGATTTCCGCTAAGCGTGCCAGCTTGAAAGACTTTGCCAGCGGGTAGAACGTGGTCCATCAAATCCGCTCGACCTCCGAAAGCACCCAGAGGAAGTCCGCCACCCACGATCTTGCCCATCGTCGTCAGGTCGGGCGTGATCCCGTAAAGTTCTTGTGCTCCCCCAAGTGCCAAACGGAATCCGGTCATGACCTCATCAAAAATCAGCACAGCACCGTACTTTGTCGTTAGTTCGCGAAGCCCTTGCAGAAAGCCCGCCTTGGGAATAACCAATCCCATATTCCCAACAACGGGCTCGAGAATGACCGCCGCGATTTGCCCACCAATTGTCTCAAACGCATGCTGTACCGACGACAAGTCGTTGTACTCGAGAACGATCGTATCTTGAGAATTACCTGCAGTTACTCCGGGCGAGTCGGGTACGCCCAGCGTAGCTGCCGCGCTACCTGCAGAAACCAGAAGCGAGTCGACGTGACCATGGTAGTTGCCAGCAAATTTGATGATCTTGTCGCGGCCCGTTGCACCACGCGCAAGTCGAATCGCGCTCATGGTTGCTTCGGTACCGCTGCTGACAAAACGGACTTTGTCGACGCTGGGTACAGACTCAATTACGAGTTCAGCAAGTTCCGATTCTTTTTCGGTAGGCGCGCCGTAAGACGTTCCGTTTTCGGTCGCGCGTTGGATTGCTTCGATGACTTGAGGATGAGCATGACCAAGGATCATAGGTCCCCAGCTGCCGATGTAATCGAGATACTGGTAGCCATCGATGTCGAAAAGGAATTGATCTTTGGCCCGTGCAATGAACAGAGGGTGGCCTCCGACTCCTCCGAATGCGCGTGCGGGAGAATTGACGCCACCCGGGATTAACTTAAGTGCTCGCTCAAATGCAGCTTGACTTTTGGGACGCGTGATACGACTAAACTGGCTCGAATTCGACATGAAAATCTCTAGACTTGGATGAAATTACGAAATGGTCCCCAAAGATCGCCGCTTCGGTGACTTAACAACGATCGCAGATGCCCGTCTCGATCAAACGCGGCTACTTGGGAATGCTTGGGGAAGGGCGAGGCGATCGAAACAGGTTGGCCTTGCATGATGCGTCCCATCTCTTGTTCGTTGAGATCAACGCGAGGAACGTGCGGGATCGCATTTCCCGGCGGCTGAATGTGTTGCAGTACATCTTCGCTCGAGTTGAGCGACTGGATTGGCACAGCGGATTGCGAATTAAAGGGGCCGACTTGGGTACGAAGCAGTGCTGTCATGATCGCATCGGAGTTGACAATTCGGGCCAAGTCCCGGCCAAGGCTGCGCATGTACGTACCGCTACCGCACTCTACATGCAACTTAAACATCGGCGGCGAATATTCGAGGATATCGAGGCGGTGCACCTCTACCTGTCGGGGTGGTACGATGACTGCGACACCTTTTCGCGCCAAACTGTAAGCCCGCTTTCCGCCAATCTTGACCGCCGAATACATCGGAGGGGTTTGTTGTATTTTTCCGATGAACTGCAAACTCGCAGTTTGTAATTCTTCGAAGCTGGGCGTTTTGCAGTTTTCAAGGATGCTAACCGGCGTTTCGGTGTCTGCCGATTCGCTCGTCTTTCCCAACTCAAATTCGGCGACATAACTTTTCGGAAGTTCATGCATCCAATCAACTAACCGAACAGCTTGCCCAATCGCAACAAGTAGAACACCTTGAGCCATGGGGTCCAATGTGCCTGCATGGCCGACTTTCTCCGGACGAATGATTCTCTGGATAATATTGAC
>JANMNK010000005.1:0-4205 GCA_031373875.1 Pirellulaceae bacterium
AAAGCAGAAACCGTAGGGCTCGCGCCCTTACGCTACAACGCAGACTCTATAGTCAGTGCTACTGTCAGGGGATGATTTTGTCCCAGTCCCAACCATGCGCGATCAACCTGACTGCCGTTGAGAACTTGCAGATATTTCGCGGGTTCTCGTTTCATTTTGTTTACCTCGACTACGGACTTGTATGGCTGACATTTCGATCGAACAAATTCGCAACTTCTGCATTATTGCGCACATCGACCATGGCAAGAGCACTTTGGCAGACCGTCTGCTTGAAAAGACTGGTACGGTCGAAATTCGCAAAATGCGCGAACAGCTTTTAGACGGCATGGACCTTGAACGTCAACGAGGCATCACGATCAAAGCAAAAGCGGTGACGCTCAAACACACGCACCAAGGCAAAGAGTACCAACTGAATTTGATCGATACGCCTGGCCACGTGGATTTTCAGTATGAAGTGTCTCGTTCCTTGTCTAGTTGCGAAGGTGCGTTGCTGCTGGTCGATTCGTTTCAGGGCGTCGAAGCTCAGACGGTTGCAAACGCGTACGCCGCGATGGACCACAATCTCAAGATCATTCCAGTCATCAACAAAGTCGACTTGGTGCATGCTCGCATCGATGAAGTCACCCAAGAGATGGAGCAGATACTTGGCATCGACCCGGATGACATCGTCAAGTGCAGCGGCAAAGCGGGCATTGGCATCGATGAATTGCTCGAAGCTATCGTCACACGCATCCCGTGTCCTACTGGCGATCCAACCGCCCCACTGCAAGCCCTTGTTTTTGATTCGCACTACGACGATTATCGCGGCGCGATCACGTATATCCGCGTCATGAACGGTCGAATCCAGCGTGGACAAAAAGTTCGCTTCTTGCGGGTAGGGGCAACTTACGAAGTTCTGGAAATCGGCCAATTTGTTCCGGAACGTCGCCCCGCCGACTACATTACCGCCGGGCAAGTGGGATACATCATCTGCAATATCAAGTCGCTGAAAGATGTCCGCATCGGCGACACAGTCAGTATTCCTGGCGACAATGCAGGCGAAGCTTTACCGGGTTACCAACCTCCCAAGCGAATGGTTTACTGCGGTCTATATCCGAGTGACGGTCAAGATTTTTCCGAAGTTCGCGATGCGCTTGAGCGATTGTCTATCAACGACCCCAGTTTCGAATTCGCGCCCGAAACAAGCGACGCTTTAGGCTTTGGATTCCGCTGCGGATTCTTGGGATTGTTGCACATGGAAATCATCCAGCAACGACTCGAAGGCGAATGCGATGTCGACTTGGTACAAACCGCCCCGAACGTGACTTACGAAATCATCACGCGCGGCGGTGAAAAATTGGAAATCCATCGACCACAAGAAGTCCCCGATAGCGGCGAGATCGAAGAGTTTCGTCAGCCAATCGTGCGTGTCAATTTCGTATTGCCGATTGAGTTCATTGGCGTTGTGATGAAGATGTGCCAAGACCGTCGCGGAGTACTCAAGACCAACGAATACTTGTCCGCGACTCGCGCGTTGGTCACCTACGATTTGCCGTTGGCTGACGTGATTTACGATATGCACGACAAACTCAAGAGTGCAACTCGTGGTTACGGAACGATGGATTACGAGTTGATCGGCTACGAACAAGCGGATCTTGTGCGCATGGATATTCTCGTCAACGGCAACCGAGTAGACGCGTTGAGTATTATCTGTGACCGCAGAGACTCGGAACGACGCGGGCGAGCCGTTGTCAAAAAGCTGAAAGAGGAAATCGATCGCCACATGTTTGAGATCGCAGTTCAAGCTGCCATCGGTGATCGGGTCATCGCCCGCGAAACGGTTTCTGCCATGCGTAAAAATGTCACGGCGAAATGCTACGGCGGCGACATTACCCGAAAGCGTAAATTGTGGGCAAAACAAAAAGAAGGTAAGAAGCGAATGAAGTCGATTGGATCTGTCGACATCCCGCAAAAAGCTTTTATGGCCATCCTGGATACGGGCAATGATCAGAAGGGCTAATTCTGAATCGCCTCCCATGTTCCACACTTCCTAAGGCAGCCATTACCTGCAAGAATGACGAGCCTTCATAGCGACTCCGTTGTGCTGATCGGTCAGTTCATCGGCTAGGTTTTCTGACAAGTTTTCGGGCAGATTGATTGGACTCCGCGCTGCGACCGAAATTGTCAAGTCCTCTCTCCGTCAAAAACGATTTCGTCATAAACGGGTTGCTGTCAGAGAAAATCGAATCTGTAAATACAGGAATGTTTGGTGGGAACAATGGAATTGAAACCTTTTCGAAAACTGCTGGCTGCTAATCGAAGCGAAATTGCGACGCGCGTTTTCCGCAGTGCCCACGAACTTGGAATTCGTACCGTCGCGATCTACTCGCACGAAGACCGTTTCGCACTCCACCGGTTCAAGGCTGACGAAGCTTACCAGATCGGGAAACCTGGTGAGCCCATTCGTTCCTACCTCGACATCCCGGGCATCGTCGACCTTTGCAAATCTACTGGTATCGACGCAGTCCATCCGGGCTACGGGTTCTTGTCGGAGAATGCAGAATTCGCAAAGGCACTCGAAGCCGCTGGAATTACCTTTGTGGGGCCAAGCGTTCGAGCATTAGAATTATTGGGCGATAAAGTCGCCGCTCGCGAAATCGCTAAGAAAGTCGGCGTGCCTGTTCTTGAAGGTTCAAAACATGCCGTCGCATCGATCGACGAAGCACGCGCTCTGGCCAAATCCATGGGTTATCCGATCATGCTCAAAGCCTCCAAAGGTGGCGGCGGACGCGGCATGCGGATCATCGAAAAAGAAGAACAACTTGCCGGTGCGGTCGAACAAGCTCAACGTGAAGCCAAAAATGCGTTCGGGAGCGACGAAGTTTTCTTGGAGAAACTTGTTGGCAAAGCTCGGCATCTCGAAGTTCAAATCCTAGGTGACGGACATGGCAACTTATTGCACTTGCATGAACGCGATTGTTCGGTGCAACGGCGCCACCAAAAAGTCGTCGAGATTGCTCCCGCTCCTAACCTTGATCGAAAACTAGCCAGCGAACTTCACGAAGCCGCTTTAGCGATCGGACGGGCTGTGGACTACCGTTGCGCGGGGACCGTGGAATTCTTGCTGGATGTCGATACGAACAAGTTCTTTTTCATAGAAGTCAACCCGCGCATCCAAGTGGAGCATACAGTCACCGAAGAAGTGACCGGTATCGATTTGGTCCGCGCCCAGATTCTCGTTTCCCAAGGTTATCGCCTCAGCGACGAAGAGCTGGCGATGCCAAATCAAAACGAAATTCGCACAAACGGTTTCGCCATCCAATGCCGAGTTACCACCGAAGATCCCACAAACCAATTTCGCCCCGATTACGGCCGCGTTACGCACTATCGAAGTGCCGGTGGCATGGGCATTCGATTGGACGCTGGCAGTGCATTCAGCGGTGCAGTGGTCAATCCGTTCTACGATTCGCTGCTTGTGAAAGTTTCGGCTCGCGGGCGTGGCTTGCATGAAGCGGCGCGTCGCATGGAGCGTGCTCTTCAGGAATTCCGAATCCGTGGCGTAAAGACGAATATCCCGTTCTTGATTTCGCTGATCACGCACCCCACGTTTTTAAGCGGCAATGCAACGACGCGGATGATCGACACGACCCCCGAGCTTTTCGAAATTCAAAAGCGCCGCGATCGTGCGACCCGCATGCTTCGGTTTATGGCCGACACTGTCGTCAACGGAAACAAACTCGTCTCCGACCGCGCCGCCGCAGTCCGACGAGATCCAGCTCCAGTACCGACTGTGAATCGAAACTTACCTCGTCCCGAAGGGTCACGCGACCTGTTTCGCAAACTGGGAACCAAAGGCTTTATCGAGTGGATTCATAGCCAAAAGCAACTTTTACTGACTGACACCACGATGCGCGATGCTCATCAATCGTTGCTGGCAACGCGACTAAGAACGTTTGATATGCTTGCCGTCGCCGATGCATATTCGTACAACGCTTCGCAATTATTTTCGCTCGAAATGTGGGGCGGCGCGACCTTTGACACGTCGATGCGATTCCTCAAAGAAAGCCCCTGGCAACGGCTTGCTGATCTTCGTAGCCGCGTTCCCAATATATTGTTTCAAATGCTGCTACGCGCTTCGAATGCCGTAGGTTACACGAATTATCCCGACAACGTTGTCCGCGTCTTTGTTCACGAAGCGGCTGCAGCAGGAATCGACGTCTTTCGCG
>JANMNK010000008.1:0-7994 GCA_031373875.1 Pirellulaceae bacterium
CAAGCAGAAAATATGGAATCCGATGATCCGCTGAGCATCCAGTATTTTCGCGACGACGCAAAAAACATCCTTGATCGATTTGGTGCCCAATCTTTCGACTTGGTAACCGGTTGCATGTCGGTTCAAGACATGGACGATCCACAAACTATTGTCGCGAACGCTTATCAAGTCCTAATGGATGCTGGTCGCTTTGTGTTTTCAGTCCCGCATCCTTGTACCGATCCACCGTATCGCGTTTGGCAAAAGGACATCTTGGGACGGAAATTGGCTTTGTCTCTTGACCGCTATTTTGAAACCGGACCTGCTGTTTGCGATTGGTCGATGCCGCGACTGGCCTATCGTTGGCAAACACCTTTTCGCCGCTTTACTTTGACCGACTGGAGCCGCATGATTGCGAACGCGGGATTTGTTATTCGCCAAGTCTTCGAACCCTACCCGTCTGCGGAACTCATTGCGTCCAATCCAGACCTATACGATTGCTCACGAATGCCGTACTTCATTATTTTCGATTTGGAAAAGCGTGGTGGCGTGGCGGTGAAGTAGATGCCATGAAGTGATCGCCTGTACGCAAGCAACTAACTTTTCTTGCGCAGCCCGACGATTTCGAGTAATTTGAGGGCGTTGGTCGTGGGCGTTGGTCCAGATCGCATACGGTAATCGAACTTCATTTTTTCTACCCCGTTTTCCGACTCAAAATATTCTCGGAAATGAACGACCTGGCCGTGCTGCTGGATTTCGGAGCGATCGGCTAAGTCGAGGTCGTGCGTGCTAATCGCGATCACGGCTTCGTTCTCACGCAACTGCTCAAGCACTTCGACGACGGCGATCTGTCGTTCGCGGCTATTGGTGCCTTGGAGAATTTCGTCCAGCAGAACCAATACGGGTCGTTGATGGACTTGGTGTTGAAGCTGACATAGCTTCACAATTTCACGCAGTCGCAGGAGTTCGGCCATAAAGAATGAAACGCCGTCCTGTAAACTATCTTGAACGCGTATGCTTGTCGCAATTTCAAAAGACTGCGAGTGCATCTGGTTTGCACATACTACCGATCCTGTGCGAGCCAGTAAGAGATTGACACCCAGCGAACGAAGGAACGTGCTCTTTCCCGCCATGTTCGAACCTGTCACAAGCAGTAACTGACGCGACTCGTTAATCGTTAAATCATTGCCGATCCGCTGTGCGTCCTCCAACATGGGGTGTGCCAGTCCGCGTGCTTCGAAGAGAATTTCACGGGGCGGCGTGACGACTGGAGTGCACCAGGACGGATACTCAAAGTGAATTGCAGAAGCAGAAAGAACAGCTTCTAGTTGACCTAATCCCACAATCCAATCCGCAGCGCGCTCGCCGAATCGGGATTGCCAGCGTTGAAGTCGCTCCATGACGCGAAAGTCCCACATGAATATCAATTGGAGCAAGATGTACGGGAGGAACATGGTCGGGTTGCGTTGCAGATTAGCCAAGCGGACGAGCCGCCGCAATTTGCCGAACCCTACGCGCGCGGAGTTTTCTCCTTGGCAGCATCGAGTCCAAATGTCATTGAGTAATTCGGATTGATGGGGTAAACGGTCCATGCATTCGTAAATCGCTTGATACTGGATCACTTCACCTTGATTCGACGTGATCTTGGAAAAGATATCGTGGATTTTGCCAAGCTGGCTGATCGCCAATATCAAATTTGATGCAAACCCAACGAGCATCATCCCCAAAGCGATCCATTCCCCCGTTTCCCACTGGCTGTAACGCGACGCACCCCAAACCAGGAGACCGAGGACAATAGCGAGGGGACCAAGCCAACTCGCGATGTGGACAACGAGATGTTTGGCAAGCCACGGTCCGCTGATTGCCCACTCTGAAAAATCTTCAGGTCGCGCGTTGGAGTCGCTAATTTGGCTTGAATGCCACAATATGTCTTCGCGCAATTCGGCTTGCGATGACAGCTCTCTCGCGGCGGCCTGTCGCAAGGCAATCGTTTTGGTGTCGCACCATTGCGTCAGCCATTCGGCAAGCGTTAGGCGGCCCATGACAGTCGCAGCGAGACAGAACCACGCGAAAACACTTCGCTTGCCAAAGACATCGAGATCTTGGCAAGCTGCGTCAGAAATTGGATCGAGCGATAATCGATCCGTGATCTTGATTTCGGGCAGATCACACCATCGCCGGTCCATTCGGGCCACTAAGACTTTATATAAGCGTTGATGCACTTCTGCCGCGTGCATTTTAAGACGCAACGATTCGTGAATCGTGATAATCACGATAAAGCCCGCGAATACAATCCAACCGAGGACGATAGCCAACGCTCCTTCTTCTCGCGTGTATCCGGCAATGAGTAGCAATAGAGCTGGAAAGAAAACGACGGGTCGCAGCCATTCAAATCGTCGACTCTTGTTGCGAAGCTGATCGAGTTTTTGCTGGCTTTCTTCAAATCGGCTTTGATATCGTTCTCTTGCAGTACTCATTCAGTCTCAATGCTCACTATTCTCTAAAGCTGTCTTGACGTGGTCACTAGTTATTGGGTAATCCCCAGCGTCGTGGGATGTTTTATTTGGGCAACTCGATATGGGTGCTATATCGAAAAGCTTTTGAACAACGCAAGGCCCACTGAGAGGCTGCAAGTTGACTCGCACGTTTTTTAATCGATGTTTGTTATCTGCGATCGCGGGACTCTTTGTCCTGTCGGTACTCGGCTGCAAACAGCAAGCATACAACGAGTTGTACGCCGAACAAATGGCGGCCGAGATTCGTGCGCTCGAAGATCGCGTCTACGAATTCGATTCGGAGTATCGTGCTTTAGAGCAAGAATTGCTGGCTGCCGAAGAAGAATTGGAACATCTGCGCCGTAGCGAAACTACCACTACACGACGTGGTTTTTCTGGAAATTCCACGCCCATGAGTAGTGGTCCAACAGTTGAATTTACTCAGCCAACAATCGTGGTTGAGCCAAAACCCGATCCTGTCCCCAACAGCGATTCTTCGAATTCCAACAATTTGTCCCCACCCCCGGTAAGTGGCGGCACGGATGCCAAGAATTCAGTACAACCGCCCAATTTGGATTCTTCAACGAAAAAAGATATGCCTGCAAATGACGAGCAACTCCCCAAAGGAAAACCTGCCTGGCAATTAGAGAACAATCTATTGGAGCCACCGAGTGTGGAGTTCAATCCCCCGGTTGGGCAACCCAAATCGACATCGAACGAGCGCCCCTCCAAACCTCCCGTATCCGATGAACAAGCTATTCGACTGGGGCAAATCTATGTTCCCGACATGGGCGCTGTGCAACTTGCGTCCAGCCAATCGCCATCGAAAAAACCTGCAGCACAAGTCGTAGACAAAAACGTCGTTGAAATTGCTTTCCACACGCCGCTCTGTCGTGGCCACAATTCTGATGAAGATGCAGAAGACGACGAAATCTATTTAGTGCTGCAACCCAAGAATGCCAAAGGCGAATTTATTTCCGAGCCAGCAGACATTACTGTTGTGGCAGTCGATCCTGCTTTGCAAGGCGACGAAGCAAAAATTGGTCGGTGGCATATCTCACGAACCGACGCTGCCAGCACGATGCAACCTGCCGGAGTCTCGCAGGGCATTCACCTGTCACTGCCGTTTCAAGAAAAAATGCCGACAGGGGATCGTGTGATCGTCTATGTTCGCTATGAACTCCCAAATGGTTTGCGTGCTGTCAACGAGCACCAAATCTTCATCAGTCAAGGCAAGCGATCCGTCTGGACGCCGCGCATCACTCGAAACAACGCGAAGGAACAGCGATAGCTGATCTTGGACAACGCGATGTGAGTTCGAGTTGAAACGATCGGTTACAACAGGAACTTTAAGGAAAGACAATCTTACCCAAATGCGCGTGGATGGGCGCGGTTGTAGACTTCTTTTAAATTTGTCGTGCTAACGTGGGTATAGATTTGCGTTGTCACCAAACTCTTGTGACCGAGTAGTTCCTGCACACTGCGAATGTCGGCGCCACGATCGAGTAAGTGTGTGGCAAAGCTATGGCGAAGCGTATGTGGCGTGGTTCGTGTATCCAACCCCGCAATGCGAATGTGCTTTTCAAGCATTCGTCCGATGCTACGTGTCGTCAACCGATCGCCAAATTTGTTAGTGAATACGGGCGATTCGCGACCCACGGGTTGCCTAACCGAAAGCTTCCTTTTTTCGTGGAATCGTTCGATCGCGGCAATCGCGAATTTTCCAAGGACGCCAATACGTTCTTTGCGACCTTTGCCTCGTATGCGAACAGTCCCATCCGCAAAGTCTAAATCGCCATCGTTCAGGCCGACCAATTCACTAACACGAAGTCCGGCTGAGTACATTGTTTCCAAAATCGCGCGATCCCTTAGGCCCATCGCTTCGTTCTTGGGAGGTGTGTTCAGTAAACGATCGACTTCGTCGTTTGTTAGGAAGTGCGGCAGCTTCCTTCCTCCTCGGGGATTGCGCAATGCTTTGGCCGGGTTGGATTCGGCAAGCTGTTGGCGTTGAGCAAACCGATAAAAGCTGCGCAGCGATGCCAGCTTTCTTGATATAGAACTCTTGGCGTATCCAGCTTCGTGAAGTGCTGAAACGTAGCCACGCAAGTCGAGCGGCGTTATCTCGCGGGCGGGAACCTCACGACCCTGGGCAGCGTCGATGAGAAACTCCGCTAAATCGAAAAGATCCTCTCGATAAGACTTGATAGTCAAGTTCGAGGCGTTTTTTTCAATATCAAGGTAACGAAGGAATTGTCCTATCTCGGACCGCATATTTTAACACTCGTTGTGCTAGCCCTGTGTGTTGTGCTCTCCGGCTGCATCCCAACGAAAGCGAGGTTGGCCGCTTTGCGTTTGTGCTTCTACTTTAGCTGGCAGAATGTCTCGGATTTTCTGACTCAAGACCGCCGCATCATACCACGAAAACGACAGTTCTGGATCGGCAGCATAGCGACCGAGCGTACGAAGCGTGTTGACACGATTCTCGTCATCAAACAAAAAGATATAGCGCTCTTCGCCTTTGACGAGTGCCAATACGTTTACTTCTCGATCCATCCCATAGACTCCTTAACCAGTGTCGAAGCAGCTTCGCCATGTGCTGCCAGCGAACATATCGGACGGAAATCTATTGCCGGATAACGCGACTTTTTTTCGTAAACCTTTGATCGCGATTCGGCAAATTAACATGCCGCGAATGCAATCAGTGGGCAAACCCTTGAAAAGCCTATGGATTCGAAAAAACGGGAATGTGGTCGCCCCTAGATTTGCCAGAAAAGCACGCAGAACACATTCCAACGTAATCTTCGTCACGGGCAGAATAATCGTCATGTTGCGCACTTGAAAACGTGCTTGCATTGCATGTTTTACTTGACGATCCCTAACCGGCGTTTTGGATTCCTTAAATGGCTGCTAACCGTTGCTTTGGCATATCCGTTACAATCAGAACGGTCGATTCCTACTTAAGCAGCATCAGCCATGCGGGCTGTTAATGACGTCAAAGAAGTCGACTGTAAACGCAACTTATACAACAAGTGGAGCAACTATGAATTCAATAACCTCATTCTGGCGTTTTGCAAAACCGTTTCCGTCGCTGGCTGGCTTTTTGTTTGTTGCAATAACTGTGACTTCGCACGCGAATGGTCAATCGCCAATCAAACTGTGGCCGACAACGCCCAAGCTAGAAAAGCCATTGGAGGGCAAAGAAGCAGACATTACGAAACCCACGGATAACCAAGTTGCTGATCGCGCGGTTATTCGATTAGGGAATGTAGGTGATCCAACTGTAACTTTTCATCCTGCAGATCCTTCCATTAATACAGGCACGACCGTTTTGGTATGCCCTGGCGGGGGCTACCACATTTTAGCCTTGGACCTCGAAGGCACCGAAGTTTGCGATTGGCTGGCGACGCTTGGCGTCAATTCGGCATTGTTAAAATATCGCGTACCACGCCGCGAAGGTCGCGATAAACATGCTGCTCCTTTGGAGGACGCGCAGCGAGCCATGTCGATTATCCGGTCGCAATCCAAAGAGCTTGCCATCGCATCGGATCGAATTGGCGTGTTGGGGTTCTCGGCAGGCGGGCACCTAGCGACAATGCTATGCACCAGCGGAGATAAACGTTCTTATGAAAGCATTGATGAAATCGACAAGGTTAGCTGCCGACCTAATTTTGGATTACTCATTTACCCTGGCTATCTAATCGACGACAAACAACGAGATAAACTATCACCGGAGATTGCGATTACGTCCGCAATGCCTCCGGTTTTTCTAACGATGGCCGAAGATGATCCGATCGATTCGGAAAATGCTCTTCGGCTTGCCATTGCCCTAAAGCAAGCGAAAGTTCCATTCTCGTTACACGTATTCCCGACGGGTGGACATGGCTATGGACTTCGCCGAACCAACCATTTGGCAACGCACTGGCCAGATCAAGCAGGCCAATGGATGAAATCGAATGGTTGGTTAGAGAGGCAATAATTTCCGATTGCTTGAATCTCAAAGGGATCACAAAACGAATCCGATTTTTAGCTAATTTTGCGGTCTCGCCAAATATGGCCGACCGACACCATTTCGATCACTTTCAAAATTTGTACAAGCACACGTTGGGACTTGCCCAAAAACTATTCAATGAAAATCGCAAACCCCACCTATACAGTTGATTTTTGGTTGAGTGTTTGCGTTGCTTTATTTTGGACCTGTGCCGGTGCCGCTTTATCAAGTCGCACTCAGTTGGTTTTTAGTTACGAAACGCTCGTATCGACTCCACCGCAATTTGAGATTCTGGCTGCATCGAACATTGCGTTACTTGTTTTAATACTCACTGCGACCGGTTTACCCGTCAGTGTTTATTTGTGTAACGCAGGAGGCCAGCGAATGGCGCGAAGCGCGATTGCACTTTCGTTCGTTGCCGCATTGCCGTTGCTGCTGGTCATAATGCGTTGCTTGGTAAGTAGTGTTCCTGCGCCACACTATTGGGAGCCCATTTGGTTCGCCGCATTTAGTGGGTTGGCTACTTACCGTCTCGGTGAAATGGGTTTGAATAGCCAGGCCGTCAGCGGAACGGCTTGTCGTGTCGGGCTGTTTTTCGTTGTACTGCTGGCTGCGGTGTGGTGGTATGGGCAGAATGATTTTTACTACCGGAATTTTCAGCTCGGGTTCAACGACTTCGGTCATTTTGCCCAAAGAGTTGCGAATACCGCGGAGGGTCGTGGGTTTCTTTTGGAGAGCCCCGTACTGCCGACTTTTTGGGACCATTTTAATCCCGGGCTAGTGTTCCTCGTTCCGTTATGGCTGGTATGGCCCGATGTTCACCTTGTGTTTGCTATTCAATCGATTTGTTTGTCGATTTCCGCGTTAGTGATTGCATCGATTGCTCGCAAAATGAATGCTTCGGAAAGCACCGCTGCTATGTGGGGAATTGCGTGGCTACTCCATCCTTCGATTGGACAGATGAATCTTGCGTATACCTACGGTTGGCATCCGATCACGATTGCCGTTCCGTTATTGCTCGTGGCGTTTCGATTGCTACTTTCGCAGAAATATTTCTTCTCAATCGTCATTACTTTTTTAGCTAGTTTGTTCGAGGAAGGCGTCATCGTGGTCGTTGCCTGCTTTGCAGCGGCGATGGCGGCGCGAGATTGGTACGAAAGACGATTCACAAGCCAGGTCCTAGCGAATGGAATCGATTGGCGTAGATGGATTGCTGTTTTCGTTGTGGCTTCGATTTCGTTCGTCTTGGTCTACCGATTCAGTGGCTTAGCCAGTTTCCAAACGGGGCGATTCGCCAAGCTCGGTGGTTCTGCTTGGGAAGTTCTGCTTTCCCCCGTTTTGAAACCCGCTGAGTTTTGGGGCTTAATCAGTCGATCGAGAAACATCGCCTTCATTTCGCTTCTATTGGTGCCTGTATTTTTACCGGCAATGCTTCGCAGCGGTTGGCATTTGTTAGCAATCGCATTGCCGCTTGGCGTACTCATTGTTTGGGAGCACTTGCCGGCTCAGAGTACTGCATTTCAATATGCAAG
>JANMNK010000017.1:0-5906 GCA_031373875.1 Pirellulaceae bacterium
ATGGGATGCTTGTATGTTATGGGATTTCGATAAGACACGCGATGGAAATTTTCATCAGCCATGCTGGTCGTGCCAACGCGTGGGATAATTTAAGTACCCGTTTATCTTGAAACGACCGGATAGTTGCTTGACCAAAAACGCGGCTAGATAACTGTTTGCGTCATGGCTAAAATCGAAGGCACATTATCATTATGTTGCGAAGTCAGATAGAACCTCTCACGACAAACTTGCGCAAGAACAAATCGGCTCGAACCGGTCTGCTTGATAGCGACGAGTGTCGGTTCGGCATCAAGCGGATTTGCGGGATGCTTCGACTTGGCCCAGTTTGTTATAAAGCGTCTTTAGGCTGATACCTAGTTCTTCGGCAGCAGCGGGTTTGTTCCCTTCGTGCCGTTGAATTGCGTCGAGTATCGCAACGGTTTCAATTTCGCGAAGGCTGAGCGGGATCGTTGACCGGCTAATTGGCATCACGTTCCGGTCGTGGAAATGGCGAGGCAAATGCTCGGGCAAAATCGGTGGCTGATCACTGAGAATCGTGGCGTGTTCGATGACGTTGGCTAACTCGCGAACGTTACCGGGCCAAACATGGTTCTGCAATGCTTCGATCGTTTCGTCCGCCAGCAGTTTTGGAATGGCTGCGTGTTCGGGCCGAAATCGTCGGTACAAGTGTTCCGCAAGCGTCGCTATATCCGAAACTCGCTCGCGCAAAGCGGGAACGTAGATTTCAAACGTGTTGATACGAAACATGAGATCTTCGCGGAATTGACCTTCTTGGACCATTTTTCGCAAATCGCGATGCGTGGCGCAAACAAGCCGCACGTCGACGTGTTTCGATTTATTATCGCCGACAGGTCGAATCTCACCGCTTTCTAGAACGCGCAACAATTTGGCTTGCATCGACAAAGGCAACTCGCCGATTTCGTCCAAGAAGATTGTGCCACCATCGGCCACTGTGAATAGCCCTTCTCGCTGTGTATCAGCGCCCGTAAAGGCACCTTTGCGATGACCAAACAGTTCACTTTCAATCAGCGCTTCGGGCAACGCGCCGCAATTGATTGCAACAAAAGGCCGGTCGCGACGTAAGCTCTGATCGTGAACCGCACGAGCTACCAATTCTTTTCCCGTTCCCGTTTCGCCGCGAACCAAGACAGTGCTATTCGTCGGAGCGACTTTGGCGATCATGTTGCGAACAAGGTTCATTGACGGATGATCGCCAATCAGTTTGCTTCGACCTCCCGATTGCTCAAGCGTCCTTTGCAACGCGATATACTTTCGACGAAGGTCGCGTCGCTGCGCGATGCGTGCCAACAACGCTTCGAGTTCTGCCAGCTTACAGGGCTTAGTCAAATAATCTGTCGCGCCATAACGCATGGCTTGGACAGCGGTTTCCACCGATTGTTTGCCTGTCAACACGATGGACTCGGTCATAGGCGAAATCTGATGGCATCGCTCGATAACTTGCAATCCGTTCATGCCGGGCATATCGAGATCGACGAGCAAGCAATCGTACGTATCCATATCGAGTGCCGCGAGCGCCGTTTGGCCATCCGGACAAACCGTGACGGTGTGCCCCATCTGCGGCAATTCAATGCGCATCAGTTCTTGCAACGAGACTTCGTCGTCGGCAAAGAGGATAAAGAGTTTGTCGGGTTGTTTATCAGGCTGCTTGTGCGATGCGTTCATGCGCTACCTTGGCTTCGTGTATTGGCAATAGGACTTCGAAACGGGACCCCTGCCCCGTTCCTGCACTGTGTGCTTGAATATGACCGCCGTGATCGGCGATGATACGACTGGTGATTGGTAACCCAAGACCCGTTCCTCTACCATCGCGACGACGAGTAAAGAATGGCTCGAATAGATGTTGTTTGACTTCGTCCGTCATGCCGCAACCGTTGTCTTCGATCACCAGTTGAACGAATTCGCCGACCGGCTCAAGCTGGATTCGTACGAACGAATTTTCATGGTTTTCTTCGAGCGAGTCGAGGGCGTTGGTCAATAGGTTGAGGATGACTTGTTTGATTTCTTGGGCGCTGATCCAAGCGACCAGTGGCGCTTTGTTTTCAAAGATAATGCGTCGATTTCGATACTGACCTAAATGCTTGACCATGTCGATGACATCGCGAAGCAAACTGACGACGTCGGTCGAGCATTTTTTCTGCGCTTGGCCAAGTCGTGCAAAGTCTAGCAACCGTTCGGTGATTCCTTTGCACCGAAACGCTTCGTCCTGAATTCGACGGAGGTACGTACGCAAGGTTTCTACGTCTGCGGCGGGATCGTTTGCAATATTCGACGGGGCAACTGAGTTGATGATGCGGTGCAATCGCGACTCAAGGGCTTCGGCACTCCAAGCGATAGAAGCCAACGGATTATTGATCTCGTGGGCCACGCCTGCGGCTAGAAATCCGACGCTGGCCAATTGCTCGTTGCGGATGACTTCGCGCGATCGTTCGCGAACTTGATCGTTCAAGTCGCGTTGGATTTTCAAGAAGCTCGCGTTGCTATTGTTCATCGCAGCAGCCAATTCGCTTAGCTCGTCATCGCTTCCAATCTCGATACGATACTCGAAATCCCCCGCAGCAACGCGCCGAGATCCGCTCAACAGTTTCTTGAATGGATTGATAACGGCTTTACGAAGATAGACGCCGAGGCCCATCAAAATGCACAGGGTCGTCAACATACTCCCCCAAGTCATGACGATCCAAGTGCGGTACCGTGTACGTACTTCGTCGCGGAAAGTGGCCATGCGATTTTGGAGGAACGTCGGCAGTTTATGCGTTAACGACGACAACTCTTCGAGTTCCGCTTCGTCGATCTTTGCAGCAGGTTTCCCAAAATCATGAGCGTTAGCGCGAAGACTAATGCTGGCCAGTTTTTTGTCAATCTTATCGACCATCTGCAATTCATCGGAACGATTACTAAGCAGCGGGTCCGACGCAATATTTGTTTTTAACCTCGATCGATACCGAGATAGGATCTCGCGTACTTGATGCAGCTCGTTTAGGAAAAGCAGCCGATTATCCCATACGGGCCTGGCAAAGGGTTCCATCGTCGGAGAATCCGCCGCGTGGAAACGGCCGTAGGCAAACCGCAAATCGTCGACCGACCGAGTCAGCTCCGCCGTGATTGGCAACTCCGAGGCTCGCTGGCTGACAATGAGCGCCAGGTCGCGGTAAGCGTACGCACCGCGGAAACCGCTGTACGCGAGCATGATGACTACGATGGCCAGCGACAGCATGACCAGTAGAACTTTGTTACGTATCGTCTTGCGTGTTGACAATGCCGCGACCTCCTTGCCGCGTTTGTACTTCGATCAATTCGGATGCGATAGCTGGCCGTCGATGCGATTTGATCAACCGAACAATCACGCGAAATGATCATCCGTTTCTTCAAATCGAACTCTATCGTTCAACTGCCAAATTTGGCAGTTTTTCAGATCAGCCGTCGACTATCCCGAGGCCGTGAATTCTAGCCGGATTCGCTTGGCCGCAACAAGGTGAATGCGACACACATTCGCGAATGATAGCGAAAGATTTGTCGCGTACGTTACGCGAGGCACGCATTATGCAAATGCGAGGGCGACTGCGGCAGATTGCTAAACTGCGAAGATTCCGAAGCTCACTTGTCGTCTTTGGATTGGATTTGCTCGCCGATCCAAACTTCCAACTCATCCCAGTCGACCGGAGGCAACTTCGACAAGTCGGGGCGAAGCGAAACTGCATCGTGGATGTAGATGTGCTGGATTTCGTTTTGAGGCTTTGTCGTATTCCAGTGCACGAGTATTCGCACACACTTTCCAAGCGACCCAGGCACTTCTAGTTCGTACCCGCACAGTAACGGCACTTCGAGCCAGCCCAATTGTCGAGCAGCCAAAGCGGGAAATTCCGCGTTCAGATCACGCGTTAGCGTAAAAATCGCGCTCGCTACATCGGTCTGCTGGATTTCATTTCGGCGGATCATCAGCGCCAAGAGCTGACGCGTCGCTTTTAGGATCGCATCGCGCGAGTTGCTTTCAACAGTCGTTGCGCCTCGAACGCCACGGCAAACCAAAGTCATAATTCATTCGCTCAAAAAAATGGTTTTCAACAATCAAACCAACACAAATTGGGTGATTTGACTTAACTCTCGACGATCAGTTTCCCCTCAAATCGCATCTACATTCACTGGCACGCAGAAGCAACTGGCTGGCGATGGTTGATGTACGACTTTCGATTGATTGGTCATTTTTCTAATTCGGTCACGGAAAAGGCCATGTACTGGAATAGAGTCCTGGGAATATTACCAGAAACCAACGGACATCCTAAAAATACCTTTGATCAAGCCTCATGACGGAACTACCACTTCACAACTTATGCTTCGCGCGGTCAGATTTGAGATTTTATGAGCGGCAAGGCGCTAGCCGCCAGTGCTGACCGAATGCACAAACCGCGGCTAGCGTATTGCGGCTCACTCAACAACGCGTCCCTCACTTCTGACCGCACGGCGTACAGTAACGGCATCTCCATCTGTAAGGCCCAGTTGAATTTGAGATTTCTTCAAAACGTGATCTAGGCAGACAAAAGCTTCAAGAAACAAAGTCGCAAGGGGCCATGTCGAAACGGGCGAAGCCCAGTAAAATCATAGCCTGTCAACGTTGTAGCCCCCTGTGTCTATCGCTTCGACAATACTATACCAATATCCAGTTCTTCTACGAAGGCGACGCATATCGGCCCAAGTCCGATTTCCCAGAACAATTTGGCATTATGAGCAGCACTGATTCCATTATCGCAACCACCGACGACATTTCACCTCAGCAATTTAGCGTGCTGATTGTAGACAACGACAGTGCTCACGCCCGTGCGATGTCCGAGAGTCTTGAAAAAGTCGGTTATCGCTGCACGGTTGCAACCAGCGGACCGGAAGGAAAAAAATCGATCGAAGAAAATTCGTACGATGTCGTCATAACCGATATGGTGATGAACGATGTTGATGGAATGCAAATACTGGCTTTGGCAAAGCAGATTATTCCCGACTGCGAAGTTGTAATGGTGACGGGCCATGCTTCGGTACCGCTGGCTGTCGAAGCAATGCAGCAGGGCGCATTTAACTTCTTAGAAAAGCCCATTACTCCCAACCGACTAAGGGCTATCGCAGGAAAAGCGATCGAAGCAGTCAAGCTTCGCCAGACAAATACCGAACTACGTCAAAGGCTGGACGAAAAATTCGGTTTTGAAGGAATCATCTATTCCAGTCAAGTAATGCAGAACTTGATCGATCGGCTTAAACGAATTGCTCCGACAGATGCAACGGTGTTGATTACCGGTGAAAGCGGAACCGGCAAGGAGTTAGTCGCCAGGGCCATCCATCAGAATTCGCCTCGCAAGGCTAAGAGACTGGTGGCGTTAAACGTGCGAGCGGTCTCCGAGAACTTGGTGGAAAGCGAATTGTTTGGACACGTTCGCGGCGCGTTTACCGACGCGCACAGTGATCGCGAAGGAGCATTTGAGTATGCCAACGGCGGTACACTGTTCTTGGACGAAGTTGGCGACATGCCGATGAGCACGCAAATTAAGTTGTTGCGAGTTCTTGAAGAACACAAAATCACGCGCGTCGGTGACAATAAATCGGTCAAGGTCAATGTTCGGCTATTGTCCGCGACAAACCGACCGTTAGAAGACCTCATCGCGAACGGGCAATTCCGAAACGATCTCTTTTATCGCTTGAAAGTCGTCACGGTCCATTTGCCCTCATTGCGAGAACGTCGGGACGACATTGTGCCGCTCATGGATCACTTCCGGAAAACGTTTATTCGTCGGCACAATAAACCACCCTGCAATTTCGCACCCAATGTGATTCGTCGATTTTTTTCGTACGAGTGGCCCGGCAATATTCGGCAGCTTCGCAATTTCGTCGAAACCATGGTCGTGCTC
>JANMNK010000040.1:0-2810 GCA_031373875.1 Pirellulaceae bacterium
CCAAAAATGCGGTGATTCCGCCAATCCAAGCCGCCATGACGAGCACATTCGGAGTTAACTCGAGAAGTGGACTCATGCGAGCCAACAGAAATACACCGGCTGTAACCATTGTCGCAGCGTGGATCAGCGCACTCGCCGGCGTCGGGCCTTCCATCGCATCTGGCAACCAGACGTGAAGCGGGAACTGAGCCGATTTGCCGATTGCACCAATCAACAAACAAACTGCTACAAACCCCAACAACCCCGGATGATTCGCCGCAATAATCGGAGCTAGATCGAATATCACCGCAAAATTTAGACGCTCGGTCGGCGATATCTCCGTGTTGATCACCAAGCCAACGGCATACGTCAGCACCAAAATTCCAGACAAGAAAGCACAATCCGCGACACGATTCACCATGAACGCTTTCGTTGCAGCCTTCGCCGCGCTGGGACGTTGGAACCAATAGCCAACCAACAAGTAACTGCACAAACCGACGCCTTCCCAGAAGACATACATCACCAACAGGTTACTTGCCAAAACGAGCATCGTCATCGAAAAAACGAAGCCGGAAAATATTGCAAAGTACCGTGCATAACCTGGATCATTCTTCATGTAAGCTTGCGAGTAAATCGCTACCAGCAACGAAACGACTGTAACGACGGTTAACTGGAACAAGCTCAGCACATCCAACTGAAACGCGGTACGTACTTGAATTCGTCCCAACGAAAGCCACGTGTAACCTTCGACAACCAACACGCCACTGGAAAAATCAGTTGTCCACAAAGCCCACACAGACAATATTGCTGATATCGCAAGAGCAATCCAACAAGGGATGTGCGCGCGGTGCTTGAACAAACCCATGACACTACCAATGGCACAAATGATCATTGCGACCAAAGGTGCCAGAGGAATTAACCAAAGTTGAGTTGGCGACATGTTTCTTTATTCTTGTACGTGCTTGTTGTTGATCAAAAAAGTTATTATTGCGTGCTTGAGTTCAACGATTTACTGCTACGAGAATTGTCGTTACCAAGCGATCATATCAGGACTAAATCATGCTGGATCCGAGGATTGCTCGTCCGCATAGTTGGCAGGAAGCTGTTTCGTTAGCGGATCCAAACCTGCGGGCGTTAACGTCGGGAATTGCATCGGAATATGATCGGCTTCGCCCATCTCCGTTGCCACAGCTTTCGTTTTTAGTTTTTGCTCGCTGAGGTCACGCCACAAATTTACGTCCAATGAATTTCGATAACGATTCAGCGCCACAACCAAAGATAAAGCCAATGCAGCTTCGCTGGCAGCGATCGTTAAAATCAAGATTACAAAAAATTGACCTTGATAATTTCCGTGATGCTGACCGAACGCAATGAAGTTAAGCGAAACTCCGGTGAGCATCAGTTCAATGGACAAGAACAACAAGATCAAATTGCGTCGAGTTAGAAACCCAACCAAACCTGCTGCAAACAAGATTCCGCCCATGACCAGGGCATGCTCGATACTCAACGTCATGATGCGTTCGACCTCGCTTCTTCGGAACCCGCAACATTGTATTCTCGATTCCTTGCGATGACGATCGATCCGATCGCAGCAACCGTTAGCAATGACCCAGCAATTTCTACCAGCCACAAATATTCGGTGTACATCACACGACCAAGTCCAGCAACGGTCATGCGGGGCGATTTCGAAACGATCACCACGGACGTTTGATCTGGCGTCGGATTGGATACTGCCAAGCTATCTCCAGCAGTTGTTGCGCCTTCCGCGACCGTATCCGTCACGCGAATCGCTTCACCAGAGGACATCAAACCCGGTACTTTGTATCCTGCGCTTGCAATCAAAACCAAGCACACAAAACCAACCGACGCGATCATCGCCAGGCCCGGAGTATTAAGCGCCACATCCTGAACTTGCAAATGGGCTCTTTGGGAAAACATCAAGACAAATAAGAAAATGATGATCGTCGCGCCGGTATAAACAATCATCGTTGCAGCAGCCAAAAAGGGCGCTGACAGCAGCATGAACAATCCACATACCGACAACACAGCGATAGCAAAATTGCATGCAGCATAAACCGGCTGACGAGCGGTAATGAACGCCACGCAACCGATGATCGCTAATCCACAAAAATTGAAGAACAGCAATCGCTCGAGCGTCATGGGGACGCCAGCCATCACGATAATCGCGCTAGCAATCAAAAGCACGATCCCAATCCACTTCGACGCCGATCGTCGTTGCGTTGACGTGTCCGACGTCTGCACCAAATACGCACCAAGACCGGCAATCACGGCAGCCAAGATGGCTATCCAATCAACCGGGATACGGTTCAGCAACAAGCTTTGACCAAAAACAACAGGAAACATAATATTCGTGCTTTATGAAAATCCAATTTCCAAAATCAATCGCTCCCAGTTGAACTAGCCCCGTTGGCCATGCCCAGGAGGAGGTGGTGCCTTGGCTGCATCCTTGTCGAAGTCCGACGCAGGACCCAAAACGCCGCTATGAGTTCTCACCGGATCGTTACCGGAATTCACAGTCTTGTCGTAAACACTTAAAAGCTTTTCTTTGTCGTACGTCAGCTCTGCCCTGCTATCGCCGGTGAGATCGTAAATACTTGTTAATTCGATCGCGTCTACCGGACAAGCTTCCTCGCACATACCGCAGTAAATGCATCGCAACTCGTCGATTACAAATGTCGCTGGGTACTTGTCGCGATCAGCCCAATTCGGATCATCCTTAGGCGCGGCAGTCGCTTCGATCGTAATGCAATTGGCCGGACAAGCTGTCTGGCATAGGAAACATGCGACGCACTTTACTCGGCCCTTGTCAT
>JANMNK010000089.1:0-6566 GCA_031373875.1 Pirellulaceae bacterium
TATCGCCAAACTCCTTCCCCATACGTCGCCATCCATAATGCACCGGTACTATCTACGGTGCTTGACATGATGCCGCCGAAAGGTTCTCTGTTTGGATCATTTGCGTCGCGGAGTCCATCCACTTTCCTGAACTTCGGCCCAGCCGAATCACTCAGATCGACATCGTATCGATGCAAAGTATTGCAAAACCAGAACCTGCCCTCTTTGTCCTCGATAATCGAACGAGTACCAAACGAACCATTACGTAATTCATTCTCAGTTAGCCAGGCAAAGGATTTCCCGTCAAAGCGACAGGCACCAAGGGTGGCAGTGCCGAACCAGACATTGCCCTTGCGGTCTTTGAAAATGCTGTAAACGTCATACGGGCTATACTTTGCATTGGGGTATTTGTCGCGTGGCATTTGCCGGTAATGCTCATCGCCGTCTTTGGTTTTGGGGAATTCCAGATGGTGCAACAATTTGCCATCGTACCGATAAAGCGCGCCGGAATCCTGAGCGCCCTGGAACCATAAGTCATCCGGTTGCAGTTTCCACTCGCCCGTGGCGGAATTACTTTTTGTAACGCCCAAAGTGGCAAAGGATGTTCCATCGAATCTGCTGATGCCCTTGGCGGTATTGAAGTAAATGTTTCCTGATTTGTCTTCCTGAATTCTACCGGGTCCAAGGTGGTTGTCGCACAATCCGTCTTTCATCGTAAAGTTGACAAGGGTTTTCCCGTTGTAGCGATACACGCCTCGATCATGGCTTCCGAACCAATAGTCGTTATTCTTGGCTTGGAAAACATGCCAAATCGCTTTGTCGAGTTCTGTAACGATCTCGCCTTTGGCAACAGGTGTCTTCTGATCGTTGTCGCCCGCTCTCGAGACCGATTTGACGGGCGGGCTCTTGTCCTGCCCAGCGGCGCAAGCGGACAACGCAACAATTAGTGACGGAACTATCCAGACGTGTTGGCGACGCTTGGTTCCGCGCGGTACACAAGTTGACAAGGTCGGACTCCTTACGTGGTGACTTCATTCGGTGACTGCCGTCATCGGCTTGCTCTTTCTCGCCGATACTAGCGCAACTGGAACAGTATTATAACGACCGACGTTCGATCCTCGCGCAACTTCTTTGTAACGCCTCCGCGCAGGCCGAACGACCCAAGCTCAGCGCCCCGGCCCACGAGGGCGTTCGATTGCAACCTGGACGCGATGGCCGGGTTCGCTGAATCGCATGGTTAGGCGTTCGGCTCATGTCTCTGGTGATTCTGTCTCTCCAACTCAAATCTCGGCCGACTTGCGCCAAGTATCGTCAAGCCATCGGTCAATCGGAATCGTGAACAGGGGAAGCGCAACAACATATACGAGCAAGGCGAGCCACCAGCGCTCTGTGAAATAGTAAACCGCAAACGCAGGAACACCTGCGCTAACGAGCATGGCAAGAACGAAAATAAACAAATATGAAAAGGAATACTTTAGTCGGAACTGACGCTGACAAACCGGACAATTGTGCCTACCTCGCCGCGCTCGAAAATACTCCCGCATCGTGAGGCGAAACTGGTGCTGGCAACTTGGACATTTCATAGCGTGTAAATCCTGCCTAAACGTATTGCAATCTATGCGTCGGGGAGGGGAGTTTTGACTTTCCAATCCAAAGCCGCCCGGCTCCGCGACTTCGCGAGAGTAAAGCAGTCCCTTTCGGCTTTAGGTTAAGGTTTGTATTCCCTGTTGGCCACCTGGTTTCCCGTGGTGGTGTCACAATATTTTAACCATATCCAATTGGGAACTGCCCCCTCCCAGAACCGGACGTGCGCCGTTAACGCATCCGGCTCCCCACGGTGGCTATCCCGCCGCGACAAATCGCGACGATCTGCAATGGATCGGGTTAGCATCCAGAATCTGGCACTGTGTCCAGTGGATACCCTTTCCAAATGCCTCCACCGCTCGGCCGCCTTTCCTCCACCAGAGTTACCCGGCATCATCGGTACTACGCAGCCTTCGGACTTCCCAGAGCCGTTTGCGATCCTTGCCTCTTCAGCTTGGACGCGCATACTCGCGACGACGTGATTGGTTGTCACGCCGCGCAAGAGCACCTGGTCACTGATTGCTTTGACGACATAATGTGAAACGCGAGTGGGCCTTCGACCCAGGGTCTCTCCACGCCGCTCGCCATGACGTGAAGAAGAGTATTGCCTTCCAGTATGAACACACCTTGGGCAGGATCCGACAGTAACAAGAATTTCGGGGGCTCAATACCGTTCAGGGTGGGTTAGCACAGCGTTAGCTGCATGAGCACGGCCTACCTTTCACCCTCGCTTTCTTTCTGCCAGAGAAGCTTTTCTAGGCTTCAACGTGCCTGTTACCAGACACGCTGCAACACTCGATACTGAGCCTCCGGCTAAGAGTTACTCAGGCGGGAGTCTCACCCACTTGTCTTCAAACCATTTCCAGAACGCACGTGCATCGCTTGGTTAGGCGTCGTCATCACTGGCTGAATCCTGAGAGTCATGTCTTGGGCCGCTCTGAGCTTGCTGGCGCGTCACGGACAAGTTTATGCCACGAGCGTTTATCGCAGTGCGGACACTTCATGAAGGAGAAGGTGTGTGACTGGCTGGCCTTCCAGCGGATACCGCCCAACTCCCAGATTGAGCGTGCGAAACCGCACGAACAGCGCATCATCCACCTGCGTGAGTCTGCCTCCATACTTTCAGCCCAGTTGCGAGGCAGAATGCGAACGAAGAACTTTTGGAGTAATGACATAAACGTGGTGCGTCGCCTAAACGTACTGCAATCTATGCGTCGGGGAGGGGAGTTGTTGGCCCCTTCGGAATACATTTGATCCCCGACGTATAGATTGGGCGTTGAACTGAGTCGACGGAGCGGAGCGGACGATCGTTACAAGTGGCTTGCGAACGGCGAATGGGCTGCGTGGGCTCGACGGAGGTTTAGTGTATCAATCCGGCTGCGAGTTGGCAAGTTTGTGCTAATTCGAGACTTTGGGTGGGCGCGGGTTTTGACTTTGGGAACGCTTGTGCGGGTTGAGTTTCCGGGGTGGCGCAGCGTTGAGGAACGCGGCTTTCGTGGCGTTTTCTGTGGGCCGTTGTGACGGCTGAGGTTGTCGTTACCTGTGGGCACTTTCGATTGAATCGCGGCATGGGACTTAAACTTCCGGTAGGGGAAGATTTTCACGGTGATGACTTTCACGGTGATGACTTCGAGATGAATTCTGGTCGATGGTGCTGCCGGTGATCGTCCCTGCTAATGCGACTTTGGGAGAATCGGTTCCATCGCTTGTACACTGGAGAAGCTCTCTCCAACTGGGGCGGGGACGTTCGGCAATGCACTTCATTTCGATCTGGCAAAGCGGGCACTTCGGAGCGGGCTTGGGTAAGTCGTCGCGCGGGTCAGACTTCACCGAGTCCTGGACTGAAGCAACAGGCAACAGTTTGCGGCAAGCTTCTAGATACGCCTTGCGACGACTTCCGTGATAGCCGCCGTAGCAGCGGCTGCGCGTAAAACTTTTGGGCAACACATGCAACGACCAGCGACGCACGAACTCGGCTCCAGAGATACTGATCCGCCGCGGTGGGTTCTTCTTGCCCTTCTGTTTTGAGTTTCTGCGAGCTGTAAACGTTACCATCCCCAGTTCGTCACTTTCGATGCGGTTGTCTCCGATCGGACCGCCGGTCATGTAGCGAGTGAGATATTTGAGCACGTCCTTTGGGTCGCTCTTGCCATTCGGTGGTCCTTCGATGAAGACGTTCCAGTCCGACCCTTTCAACGACTCCAGCCAGCCCCGCAAGACTTTCGAGTTGCTGAGTTGTTTAAACTCGTCGCTAAGCTTCAGTTTCCCATTACGCACCAGCCAACCAAGCCCGCGCACGAACGTGTCGCGAAAGCGTTGACCCAGCGCGACGTTATCGACTAGCGAAGGCTTTTCGGTGCGCCACGGCCGAGTCACATCGCTGGCCGTCACCCAAAGAGGATCGCTGTCGGTGTTAGCTGCCGGTCCTCCGCCGGGAACCAGCGCGTGGATGTGCGGATGATGTCCCAATTCCTGATTCCAAGTGTGCAGCACGAGCAGCGCCGCCGGGTCGATGTTTTGTTTGTTCATCTCGTACTTGATCGCCGACCACGCGCTGCGAAAGAGTAGTCGATACAACTCGCTTCGATTGCCAAGCACCATTCGCGAGAGTCTGTCGGGGATCATAAAGACAACTTGAAAATAATTCACGCCCGGCAGCAGCAACTGCTCGCTGCGATCCATCCAGTCCGCGCGACGGGCACCAGAGCATTGCGGACAATGACGTTCGCCGCACGAGTTGTAGACGCCGTATCGTTGCTGGCAACCGGGGCATTCATAAAGCCTTCCCAGAAGTTTAGGTGTGCGGATTTTTAATGTTTTCTTTCGCTCCGCGAAAGAATCAAACAATGCTATTTTCTCGGAAACAGAGGCGACACTTATTTGTCGCACAATGCTGACTCCCCTTCTCTTCGGTACTCCGAGGAGAAGGGGTCGGGGGTTGAGGAGCCGAGCATTTCGAAAACTCCCACGAAGTAAAAAATTCGTGTACCGCTTTCAAACACAAGCGAATGGGCGTTCGACTCCGGGGCTCTCCACGCCGCTCGCCATATCGCGACGCCGAGTATTGCCTTCCAGTATGCACACACCTTGGGCAGGATCCAACAGTTACAAGAATTTCGGAGCTCAATACCATTCAGGGCGGGTCAGCTAAACCCTACCTTTCATCCTCGCTTCCTTTCTGCCAGTGAAGCTTTAATGGGCTTCAACGTTGCATTTCGGCTCGTGCCTTATAGCAACGCTGCAACACTCGATACTGAGCCTCCGGCTAAGAGCTACTTAGGCGGGAGTCTCACCCACTTGTCTTCAAACCATTTCCAGAACGCACATGCATGGTTTTGTTCTGGCTGTTTCAGCATTTGGTTCCGACACTGCGGTCAATTATTGCACCTTCAACCTCGATTTTGAATCCGGCATCCAACAAAGACGAGCAATAAGGACCGAGAAGCTGACGATAATCTGGGCAAAGATCCTGCAGAAGTCTGCTAGCTTCTGATTCCGATTCAGACATTTTGATTCGGATCCAAGCAAGCTCGCGATTACCGTGAATGTCCAAGAATTGGTCGTTCACACCGTGCCAGACATTTTGAAGTTGTTCGCGAAGCCACGAGAAAATCATGAGATCCGGTGGATCGCAATCACCGATGAAGATGGGAGACTGAACCGAGCCGCGCAGTAACGGCAAATCACCGCGCATTGGAAGACCGTAACGACCTATCGTCGCAATCGGCTCGCCGAATTGTGAAAGTCCCTTGATTCGCGCGACACAGTGTCGCTTGGTTGTGTAAACAATCGTTCGTGCATTTGCGAAGTTTCCGATTTGCGAAGAAGGGTGATCGGGTGGCAAAACCGAAAATTCCCCATCATCGCGCATGCGGAACCACGATTCGATTTGGTCAATTCGAGTAGCTGAAGAATCTACCATTGATTGAACCAAGGGCCAGAACGGACGCGATAGCCCGGCCCGAGCGGCTGAGCAACCATTGCCCAAACGCGCTAACGAGGGCTCGGCGTTCATCGCTTTGTTCCGCGAGTTCCCCGTGGCAACTCCTGTATTGAAATGTGTCCAGTACTGTCAACCACCGCAAATGCGTCTCGGGTATTCAGGGGAGTAACGATTTCAAATTCTAGCAAATCCGGAAAATCAGTTGTCCATATCGGCGTCAGTTCATCTGAACCAAGCGCGGAATCGAGGTTCCAGTTGACAAGCATTCCATCGGGATGAAGTGAAAGGAGCGAACTTGAATCCCTTGAGAACCACGCTCGGCTAATATTCGGTTTACGGTAGCAATACCCAATGTATTTGCCATTACGATGAAACACTCGAGGCGTTGGACCATGCATTCCGCCCCCAAACCATTTTGAGCCATCCATGGCCAAGTTATCGCCGTACCAGAATGTTGGGTTCGCGTCCGTTTCTACAGGTTTACCCGTTGGAATTGCAAACGCCAGTCGGTCTGGTGGATATTCCTCGAATCCAAATGCAGAAAACTTATCCAGGATTAGACAGTCACCATCTTTTGAGAATCCCATTGCAGCAGTGCTGCCACCAAAAATTTCCGACCGACCAATTGTGGTGAGCCGCGCCCCAGTCTTCAGATCATAGACAATCAGATTTGGCCCAATGAACACCGCGAACAATCGCGACCGCTCGTCGAAACATGGATTGAGAATCACCAATCCATTCGTATCTACAAGCACGCGGCCCGTCTTGCGGGCAACCACCATCAATCGAGTCTGTTGATCTTCCTTCTCAGGCTCAGTGATGACAGCAAAGAAATCGTCTTGCGGCGAAAAAGTCAAATGGTAGATGGTCTGATCGTAAGACCACGGCGTGAACTCAGCTTGACGCTTTCGATTTTCACAGCCCGCAGCAGCAGCGATGCACAACAAGACGGTAGTGATATAGAAATCTCTCATCGCGGAACGTTTGAGGTCACCGAGCACGAACCAACGAAACCGTCCGTCAGAAAAACCGTGCAAGTCGTGCTTCGGTGGACCGATTT